>CBDTTT010000243.1:0-3339 GCA_965363345.1 uncultured Chromatiales bacterium | reverse complement strand
ACCTGATGCGGTACCGGAGCCTGCCCGCTTATGAAGGCACGAATGCCAATCAGCACGAAGGCAACACAGCCCCAACTCAAACCAACTACAACGCCGGCATCAGCAATGCCACGCCAGGGCTGAGGCACCTGTCGGATCAGTATGACAGCAACCACAATAAGAACCGTACCAATCCAGATAACCGTTTGCGTGCGCTTGGCAGCTCCGAAATAGCCCACACAAAATAAGGGGGCCAGCAAACCGTTCAAGACACCCGGGTTCTCACGCAGGTACATGGCACGGGCAACGGTGCGCGGCACAAAGCTCTGCTGAAAACCCCGATAGCCCTCAGCAAATGCCATAAAGCCCACATTTACTATGAAAACGGTCCATTGCAGAATACTCCAGTCATAAGCCCAGGCATCGAATATGTGCCGGCTCAAACGTGTAGCAGCGTCAGCCAGCACGACAAACACCGCTAACAGCCCCCAAAGTGAGGCCAGCGTGCCGGCGAAGGAATACTTAACTTTCGGGGGTATTTCGGACATAGAGCCTGTGACTTGGATGGGAGAATCCGGCATATTCCGACCCTTAAGCCTGACCCGGAAATGCGATTAATGCATTCAAGCTGCTATTATTGACGGCTGCAACGATAAAAGAAACCGCTATCAAGCGGCCAAACCATAATCTCCTGAATAAGCACTCTTATGCCAAGCACAATTATCGACAAACTCTGGAACGAGCATCTGGTGACCGACCTCGGTGACGGCACCTCCCTAATCTATATAGACCGTGTGTTTCTGCATGAACGTACGGGCAGCGTAGCCCTCAAAAGCCTTGAGGTGGCAGGCCGTTCTGTGCGTAATCCGGAGCAGACTTTCTGCACCATGGATCACATCGTCGATACCTTCCCCGGGCGCACTGATAAGACCATGATGCCCAGCGGCACCGATTTTATCGTTGCCACCCGCGATGCATCACATGCGGCAGGCATCAATCTGTTCGATTTAGGCGATCGGCGGCAGGGTATTGCACACGTTATCTCACCGGAACAGGGCATCGCCCTCCCCGGCGTTACGCTCGTATGCCCCGACAGCCATACCGGCACCTTAGGCGGTCTGGGTGCACTGGCCTGGGGTATCGGCTCAACCGAAGCCGAACACGCATTGGTAACGAAAACACTCATCGTGAAAAAACCCAAAACGATGCGCGTTACATTTACAGGTAGCCTGAAGCCAGGAATTACCGCCAAAGACATGATCCTAAAACTCATCGGTGAGCACACCGCCTCCGGTGGTATTGGTTATGCGATCGAGTTCGCCGGCGAAGCTGTGCGCAATCTCGAAATCGAGGCACGACTCACCCTCTGCAATATGACCGTTGAGTTTGGTGCCTGGAGTGGCATGGTCGCACCGGACCAGAAAACAATCGACTACGTAAAGGGTCGGCCTTACGCGCCCACCGATGATCAATGGGACAAAGCGGTCGAGTACTGGCGCACCCTCAAGACTGATGACGGTGCAAGCTTCGACAAAGAACTCGTTATCAACTGCGATGAGATCGTGCCGCAGGTTTCATGGGGCACCAGCCCGATGCATGAAACGGGTATCGATCAGTCGGTGCCCGACCCCGCTTCTGAATCCGATGAAGGCAGGCGTACAGCGATAGAAAAAGCGCTCGAATATATGGCGCTTGAACCCGGCACCGCAATGGAAGGTATCCCTATTGATGCAGCCTTTATCGGCTCTTGTACCAATAGCCGCATCAGTGATCTGCGCGCCGCCGCCGCAATACTAAAAGGTCGGAAAGTTGCTGACGGCGTTAAAGCGATTTGTGTACCGGGCTCAGGCTTGGTTAAAGAGGCAGCAGAAGCCGAGGGGCTCGACAAGATATTCACCGATGCTGGCTTTGAATGGCGCGAATCAGGTTGTTCGATGTGCTTCTATGCCGGTGGCGAGAGCTTTGGTTTTGAAGAACGGGTCGTCAGTAGCACCAACCGCAACTTTGAAAACCGGCAGGGTCCGCGAACCCGAACTCATTTGGCAAGCCCGACTACCGTGGCAGCCTGTGCGATCAAAGGTCACCTGACCGACGTTCGTAATATTGATAACGATTAAGCGAAAATCATCATGGAAAAATTTACCGTACTCGAAGCCATCGCCGCACCGATTCTCCGCATCAATATCGACACCGACGTCATCATTCCCAGTCGCGAGATGAAACGTGTCTCAAAGGAAGGTCTCAGTGATGGCATGTTCGCCAACTGGCGTTATACCGAACCCGGTGGTCGCGAAGAGCAGGCAGACTTTATCCTCAATCAGGAACCGTATCGTCAAGCGAAGATCATTCTTTCAGGTGACAACTTCGGCTGTGGCTCTTCACGTGAACATGCGGTTTGGGCACTACATGAATGGGGCATACGTGCCATCATTACCCCGGGCTTTGGCAACATCTTTTATGGCAACTGTATCCGTAACGGAATTTTGCCGGTCATTCTCCCCAATGATGTCGTAGAAAATATCGCAACACAGGTCGAAGCAAACCCTGCCAACAACCTGGTGAATGTCGACCTGACCAACTGCACCGTTACTGCTCCCGACGGGCTCACGCATTCTTTTGAAATTGGAACGGGTGACCGCGAGATGTTACTCGAAGGGCTCGATGCTATCGCCGTAACGCAGCGTCGCGATGATGAGATTCTTGCCTTTCAGGCACGTGACCGACTCAAGCGCCCCTGGATATACCTGGAAGGATGATGTTCGCGGGAAAACCCTGCTAAGCGACTCGACCCGTCTCGCCGCTAAGGCCAGAGCGGATGGCGCTAACGTCACTCTCGAAGTATGGGATGGCATGTGGCACGGTTTTCATGACACGTCCGGTATTCCAGAGGCTGGGCAGGCCTGCGAGAGGTTTGCCGCATTTTTCACGCAACATCTGCAGCAGTAGCTAATACTCTGAACAACGAAAAAGGCCCCGCATTGCAGGGCCTTTTTTATTGATCAATGACTTAACTCTAGAAGTTGTACTGCAAACCCAAGCTCGTCGTCAGAATATCTGCATCAAATTTAATTTGCTGAGTAATGGTTTCTTCTGAAGGGAGCGGAGGAGAAGCACCAGTAGCATTGGTGTAACTTATGGCACCGGTACCTTTAAATTGATACGCATCAACAGCCAGTTGCAGGGTCAATCTTGGGATAACGGTCCAGCGAACGCCAACGCCGTAGCTCACCACCGGCTCCGTGCCCGATGTCGAAAATTGTGATTGCCCACTGTCAGGCGGGGCATCGTCTCCAAAATCTGTAAGTACCAGGTCACTATCCCACTTGGCAACACCAACACCCAACTGACCGTAAACATCAA
>CBDTTT010000242.1:0-3373 GCA_965363345.1 uncultured Chromatiales bacterium | reverse complement strand
CTGGCCATGACGCTGTATGCCGACCTCGATACGTCGATTATTCGGGAACTACCGCCGGGGCGCACTCCGGTAACCACCGTTGCTATCTCTGAGCAACGTCGTGGTGAGGTGGTTGCGCGTATCCACAAAGCCTGCATGACCGGACAACGTGCTTACTGGGTCTGCCCGCTAATCGAAGATTCCGAAACACTAGACTACTCTGCCGCAGAAACTACCTTCGCCATGCTTCAAGAAGCGCTGCCAGACCTAAAGGTCGGACTGATTCACGGGCGTATGAAGGCTGCTGAGAAAGAGCGCACCATGAAAGCGTTCTCCGAGGGCAAGCTCAGTCTGCTGGTTGCCACAACCGTCATTGAGGTCGGGGTGGATGTACCGGAGGCCACGCTCATGGTGATCGAAAACTCAGAGCGCATGGGTCTTTCTCAATTGCACCAATTACGCGGTCGGGTTGGGCGTGGCGCCGAGAAAAGTGCCTGTGTTCTCATGTACAAACAGCCCTTATCCCAGGTCGCTCACAAACGCCTGGACGTTATGCGGGAAACCAACGATGGCTTTGTGGTTGCCCAACAGGACCTCGAGCTACGTGGGCCCGGCGAAGTCTTAGGCAAGCGCCAAACCGGTGCAATGCAGCTACGGGTTGCCGATCTGGTGCGTGATGCCGACCTGCTACCGGCTGTTCAAGAAGCGGCAAGCGTCATACTCAAGCGAGATGACGATACCGCACAGGCCATCATGGACCGTTGGATAGGCACGCATCAGGAATTTGTAAAAGTCTAAAGACCCATGCCGATAGGCCCGTGCCGATTTACTCCGAACCGATTTACTCCGAACAAGATACGCCACGGACTGAATACGTTAGAATTCCCCTCAAGCGCAGCTGAACTACAACAACCATGACATCAAACGCCAACATTACGGCAGACCCACAGAAAATCAGCTGGGTTACCGCCGATCAACTCAGCAGCTTGAGCCCGCCTGAGCACATGTTGCCGTGGTTATGCGAACCCGGCCTGCTTACATCCAGAGTTCAGCAACACTGCAAAAGCAGCTTCACACTTGAGCTCTTAACTCCGGATATCGCCAACAGCGGTTGGTTACGGCATTACCCCGACTGGGCGAGCGATACGGGCTACCACCGTGAAATAGTGATGCACTGTGATGGCATGCCCGGTCTGTATGCGGAAACAATTGTTCCGGATGACACGGCCGCCCAATACCCGTGGATCAAAACGCTTGGCACTCAGCCATTGGGCAAGGGTCTGCAAGGCATCGATAACGTGGGTCGCAGCGAGTTTGAATTTGCTTACATACCGACAGAAGGACTGGCGGAAGTACCCGCAAGCTTCTTAAGTAATGATCTGGCCACAAAAAACTCCGGTCATGGCTTATGGGCGCGTCGCTCTACCTACACTATTAATGGCTACGACCTGTTTCTTATCGAAGTATTCTTAGCGGCCATAACAGCCGCCGACACGGACGAAGCATGAACAGGGCTTTGCTCAACAACATTGCAGGTGACGTAAAGACCCAACTGACCCAGTACGCAAAACTCATGCGACTGGATAAGCCTATCGGCATTTGGTTACTACTTTGGCCGACACTCTGGGGCCTATGGATTGCCGCTGCCGGAAATCCCGATTCCAACATCTTTGCCGCTTTCGTTGCTGGCGTAATCGTGATGCGTTCTGCCGGCTGCGTATTTAATGACTTTGCCGACCGCAAGCTAGACCCGCTGGTCGCGCGCACTAAAGAGCGACCACTTGCTGCCGGAACCACCAGCCCCACCGAAGCACTGGTGCTCTGTTTGGCTCTGTTAGTGATCGCTCTGGGCCTCGCCCTTACGCTTAACCGTTTAACGCAAATGCTCGCCGTGGGCGGAGTAGTGCTCACATTGGTGTATCCGTTTGCCAAGCGCTTTTTCGTGGCACCTCAGTTTATTCTGGGCGCCGCTTTCGGCTGGGCAATACCCATGGCCTTTGCTGCACAAACAGGCGCCGTACCAAGACTTGGCTGGCTGATGTGGCTGGCTGTGGTTATCTGGGCCGTTATCTACGACACCATGTATGCCATGGCCGACAGACACGATGATCTGAAAGCCGGCATCAAATCGACCGCCATACTCTTCGGACAAGCTGACGTGTTTATTATCGGCATGTTGCAGCTCACGCTGGTGTTCGCACTTCAGCTCATCGGCGAGCAAGCTGACCTCGGTGGCTGGTATGCACTGTCGCTGCTGGCTGTTATTGGTTTAATGGCGTATCAGTTCTTCTTAATCCGCAACCGCGATCCGGAAAACTGTTTTGCCGCGTTTTTAAACAACCGGCACATCGGTGCAATCGTGTTTGCCGGCATCATGCTCGATTACACACTGCTGTAAATAGCCCGCTGCATAGCGGCTACATGTCACCCGCTGCACCTCAGTTGCATTTAACCCATCGCATGTAAGTGCTGCAAAGTTAACCCACTGCACATGAGTGCTGCACACTAACCCACTGAACGTACGTGCTGCTTATTTTAAAAGACTCATACTGTGCGAGCCACCGCCCAGGTCTGCACACTCGCAGCACCAGCCTTACGCAACAGTGCCGACATCGCCGCCATGGTCGCGCCGGTGGTAATCACGTCATCAAGCACAGCAATGTGTCTGCCTTTAATTTTTTCAGCAGCACCGCGCTTTAGCGTGAATGCCTGCGAGAGATTTCTAGCACGCGCTGCCTTAGATAGCCCGGTTTGTGCCTGAGTGGGTTTAGTTCGCCGCACCAGACCTGTATCAACCCGCTTGCTCAAATCTATCGGCAAGCAAGCAGCAATCTCTGCAGCCTGGTTATAGCCTCGCGACACCAAACGCCAACGCGACAGTGGCACAGGCACAATCACATCGGGCAAGTGCAAGCGGCGCTCGCGTAGCTGCTGTTCTGCATGTAGCGAGAACACCCGGGCCAGCACCCTCGCTATCACCCGGCGACGAGAGTACTTAAGCGACTGCACCATCAAATTAACCGGCCACGCGTATTCGCAACTCACAACACATCGATCAAGTAGCGGTTCAGATTGCGGCCCAGGTATTGGCTCAGGTATTGGCCTAGATACTCGACTAGATACTGGACCAGACAGTAATCCAGACAAGCACGCGCCGCACAGTCTCGTTGCAAGCCCATCAACACCATGCGACGGGTCACCAAGCCCAACATCGGGGAAGCTAGTGTCAGCACCAGGCAACCCGCAGCCATCGCAATAGCTGTGCAGCAAAGGCAGATCAGCAATACAGCCATCACATATATCGGCAGCAAGCGGAATAAACCCCGGCAAGCTATCAGCGGACGGCGCCTGCCGCGCAAGCTGCAACTGCTCGCAGAGCACACAGCGTAACGGC
>CBDTTT010000241.1:0-3411 GCA_965363345.1 uncultured Chromatiales bacterium | reverse complement strand
GGAATATTCTGTGGCACTTGCCCCGAACTTAAACCGAGAGCAACGAAACGCTTTACGGTTTGATCGAGAGCCGATTTTTCAAGTGATCGAATATCGTTCAACAGGCCGTAGCGCATCTCACCACGGAAGCCAGTACGAACTTTTGCGGCAGAGAAATATGGCACCAATGCAGACTTAAACGAACGCGGCAAAATGATCGCATGGTCGTAGTTCTCCTGACGCAACGCCTTACCCAGATCACGACGCACACCGAAAGCGAAATCACCATGACCAACCGGCAAACCAATACCGCGCCGGACTTCAGGCATGCGCTCAATAATTGGCAAAGACCATTGGGGGGCAATAACATCGATTGTGCAATCGGGCTCGCGCTCGCGCAGCGTCTTAAACAATGCCTGAGCCATCACCATGTCGCCAACCCAGGAGGGGCCGACAATCAAGTAATGCTTCGCCTTTGGATATGAATTTGGATTTGGATTCGCCACGGCGCTATGGACTATCCCGCGCGCTTGCGGGCAATGAGCGCTTCCATCAGATCTTTCGTGCGCTGCGCCGAATCTTTCACGTTGAAGTGTTCTGCAATTCGCAGACGGGCCTTCTGCCCCATCTCTTTGCAACTCTGCGGATGTTCATACAGCCACTGAATCTTGTCTGCAATGGCTTCCGGATTATCTACAGGCACGACGAAACCCGTCACGCCGTTCTCGACCAACTCAGGGCTGCCACCGGCAGTAGTAACAACAGGTGTTGTCTCATGCACCATCGCCTCAATCACAGTCTTAGGCAGTCCTTCACGTTTTACCGAGGGCAGCACACTGACATCACAGGCAGAAATGATGGCCAAAGAATCGTTGCGATAACCCAAAATATGAAAACGGTCGGAATATGGACTAGCTGCGATCTGTTTAGAAATTTCGGGGTCGTCCATCCCTCCACCAACCAGCACAAAATGAATATTGGCGTCCA
The DNA here is from genome assembly GCA_965363345.1 of uncultured Chromatiales bacterium. GTDB lineage: Bacteria > Pseudomonadota > Gammaproteobacteria > Steroidobacterales > JABIQA01. The sequence continues at coordinate 2,445 of CBDTTT010000241.1, read as the reverse complement.
ACGGCAAATGATTGGTGGCGGCAATCAGAACCCGTACACCCTTACGCGGGCGATTGTTGGCCACACAACCAACAACAAACGCATCGTCCGGAACACCTATCTCTGAGCGCGCTATCGGCTCGTCGTTGTACCAGCTTAAATCATGACCCTTGTATACCGTTTCCGCCTTCTCAGGGCTCGGATGGGCGATCTTCACACTATCTCGCACAGCATTTGAAACGCCGAGAATGAGGTCAACGCGCGGATTGAGGTGCGTGAGATAACAGGTTGGATCCCAGCGACTGAGATTGCCCGTCTGGCCACGGTAGGTCACTAGACCCACGCGCTTTAACCCGCGTAACGCACGGTTACAGGTAATAATGGCTGGGTTATTGAAGGCATAAACCACATCAATATCATGCTCAATAACGTAATCACGCACGTAACGCACGGCATGGCGATCAAACTTCTGGCTTGGGGCAAAATCGACAAGGCGCACACCGGCGGCACGTAACTGTTCGTTGTAAACACCGTCCGCCTGAGTCATCACCGTGACATCTACGCCCAACGCCTGCATACCAACGAAAATTTCGGCTTCGGGGCGAATGCTATTAAGAGAATCAGCGTGCGATGATAGAACCAGCAAGCGCATCGGCATCAGGCCCGGTTATTGTTCTTAAGTGCATCCAAATACATCGGCACGCCCTGCTCGATGGCAATAAAATCGGCATCGTAGCCGGCCGCTCTTAAAGCTGACATATCGGCTTCGGTGAAACTCTGGTAACTGCCCTGCAGACTATCGGGGAAGGGAATGTATTTGATATCACCAGAACCATTCCACTCTACCGCAGCTTTCGCAACATCATTAAACGTGCGACTCCCGCCCGTACCCAAGTTGAAGATGCCCGACTTGGCAGTGTTCTCCATTAACCATAGGTTCACTTTTACTACATCATCAACATGAATAAAGTCGCGACGCTGTTCGCCGTCGCCAAAGCCATCGCAACCGCTAAATAAACGTACTTCATTCTCATCACGAAGCTGGCGATAAAAATGCAGCATCACACTCGCCATGCCACCCTTATGTAATTCGTTAGGGCCGTAGACATTGAAGTAACGCAAGCCGGCAATCTGCGAGCCGGCCGTATCGATAACCCGCCGCACATACTGGTCGAAAACCAGTTTCGACCAGGCATAAACATTAATGGGGCTTTCAGTTTCAGGTGTAATACGAAAATCTGTTCCTGCGCCGTAAACGGAGGCAGATGATGCATAAACAAAGGGAATGTTTTCTTTCAGGCAGTAATTCAACAGATGCTTAGAGAACTCGAAGTTCACCCGCATCATGTATTCGCCATCCCACTCGGTGGTTACCGTGCAGGCACCCTGATGCGAAACCGATTCGATCTCCCATGGCAAGGCTTCACCCGACTGCAGCATGTGCAGGAAGTCTTCAAAGTGAACGTAATCGGCAATGACGCAATCAGCCAGATTAAAACTCTTGTAGCCATCTTCCAGGTCATCAACAACGACAATATCTGTGCGCCCTTGCTGATTCAGTCCTTTAACAATATTGCTGCCGATAAACCCGGCGCCACCAGTTACGATAATCATAATTAATCCATCACTTCCAATAGTTAGATCTTAAGCAAGCCTATCAGACGACCGAAGAGTCCGAAGCTGCTTAGTTCGCACACCCAAAGCTTACGGCATGGTCCCCAGCACGCTCTGATAAATCAGTTCGTAGCGCTTACCCATTCTTGCGGGTGAATAATTACCTGCGGCCCGCTTATTAACCAGGCTCATAGCTCCCGACAGCTGCACATCATCACGAATCCGCAGCACAGCATTGAGCATCGAGCGGGTATCGTTTGGCTCAAACAAAAAGCCATTAACACCATCATCAACTATCTCCGGTATACCACCGACGCGGGTCGCCACAATGGGCAAACCAAACTCCATCGCATCCAGCAATACAGAGCCCAAGCCTTCATGCCTCGAAGGATACAGGAATAGGTCCATCAGGTTCAGATAGTCACCCACGTTATCGACATGACCAGCAAAATGCAGATTCGATAAACCCTGCGCTGCTTGTCGCAACATCTCCTCATCCGAACCGCCCCCGACCAGCACAAATGCAACGCTTGGATTGGTCGACAGACACTTACGGGCCATCTCGATAATCTGCAATTGCCCTTTATGGGAATCGACCAGTGCACCTACATGCCCGACAACATAGGTGTCTTCAGCAATGCTCAGCTCAGCGCGCAAAGCATCCGTGCGTTGTTGATTGACCCGCAGGTCACTACTGCAATCAGGAATAACCTGAATATCGAGAGAGGCATCGAGTTTATGCAGTGATTTTTTTATCGCTGCCGAGACCGCAATTGTGCGTGCGGCCCGACCATAGGCCGAGCGATTAATAAAGTTATGACGCGGCCCCTTTTGCACTCGCCGGGTCACGAT
>CBDTTT010000240.1:0-3417 GCA_965363345.1 uncultured Chromatiales bacterium | reverse complement strand
GACAGGCTGTTTCACAAGCGCCTATGATGCAGGCGCCTATGATGCAGGCGCCCATTGCAGCGGCACCGGCAGCACCTGCCGCCGCTGCGGAACCCGCAGCACCCGCTGGCCATGCGATAACAGCGCCGATGGTTGGCACGCTCTACTCATCGCCATCACCCACCGCTGAAGCATTCATTAAGGTTGGCGATACCGTTGCTGTTGGCGACACAATTGCCATCATCGAAGCAATGAAAATGATGAACCAGATCGAATCAGACGTAGCCGGCAAAGTGCTTTCTATTGAAGTGCAAAGCGGTGAGCCGGTCGAATTCGGACAAACGCTTGTCGTAATCGGCTAAGACTTTGCGAAACGGCCATTCTGCAAATTGCTTAACAGCGGAACAACGCCAAGTGCGTTGCTCTGCAATAACACGAAGTAACTGACATGCTAGACAAAGTTCTTATTGCCAATCGCGGTGAAATTGCCCTGCGTATCCAGCGTGCCTGTCGCGAACTGGGCATCAAAACTGTCGCGGTACATTCAACTGCGGATGCATCACAAAAACATGTGCTGCTTGCCGATGAAACAGTTTGTATCGGTCCGCCACAATCAGTTGATAGCTACCTGAATATGCCCGCCATCATTAGTGCGGCAGAAGTCACCGATGCGGTTGCGATTCACCCCGGCTATGGCTTCCTTTCAGAAAACGCCGACTTTGCAGAGCGTGTCGAAGACAGTGGCTTCATCTTTATTGGTCCTAGCTCCGACTTGATTCGCATGATGGGTGACAAAGTTTCTGCTATTAGAGCCATGCAAAACGCTGGAGTACCCTGTGTGCCAGGCTCAGACGGACCTTTGCCGGAAGAACCCGAAGAGTGCCTGCGTATTGCCCGCAACATCGGTTACCCGATCATTATTAAAGCATCAGCTGGTGGTGGTGGACGCGGTATGCGCGTCGTACACACCGAAGCCTCGCTCCTTAACTCCATCAGTTTGACCAAAGCAGAAGCCGGCGCCGCATTCGGTAATGACGAAGTCTATATGGAGAAGTTTCTCGAGACGCCACGGCACATCGAGTTTCAGGTTCTTGCTGATAACCACGGCAACGCAGTACACCTGTTTGAACGCGACTGCTCCATGCAACGTCGTCATCAAAAAGTTATTGAAGAAGCGCCAGCGCCTGGACTCACCCATGAGCAACGCATGGAAATGGGCGAACGCTGTGCTGAGGCATGCCGCACACTGGGCTACAGCAACGCCGGTACGTTTGAGTTCCTTTACGAAAATGGCGAATTCTTTTTCATCGAAATGAATACGCGCGTGCAGGTCGAACATTGTGTGACGGAAATGATCACTGGTATCGATATTGTTAGAGAACAGTTACATATTGCGAATGGTGGAAAGCTAAGATTCACGCAAGATGATATTCAGTTGCACGGCCATGCCTTTGAGTGCCGTCTCAATGCTGAAGACCCGAAAACCTTCATGCCCTCTCCTGGCCTGGTCGAAACTTGGCACCCCCCGGGCGGTCCTGGCATTCGGGTTGATAGCCACCTGTACAGCGGTTATACCGTGCCTCCCTACTATGACTCGATGATTGGAAAGCTAATTGCCCACGGCGAAGACCGTGAAACAGCACTTGCCCGGATGAACTCTGCTCTGCATGAACTGGTTATCGATGGCATCAAGACAAACACTCTGCTGCACAAAGAAATCTTCCAGCATGCTGCATTTAAAGCCGGCGGCACAGACATTCACTACCTCGAACGTCGCCTCGGACTTTCATAACTACTAATGACAACCGGTAACTGCCGGTTGTCTGGTCGGACAACGCGCTTATGGCATGGCTACAACTGACTCTGGAACTCAAGCGGCCCAATGCTGAGGCGCTGGAACAGTTGATGGAAGACTTTGGCGCGCTCTCTGTCACCTTCAGCGATGCGGCCGACGAGCCTGTACTCGAGCCAAAACCAGGCGAAACGCCACTGTGGCAGAACCTTTCGGCAACAGTTTTATTTGATGAAGATGCACCTCAAGCGTCCATTCTCAGCGCTCTCGCGGAGAAGTTCCCGGCGGCGGCACTTACTGCAGCAATAGCCCCGCTGGAAGATCGCGAATGGCTGAACGAATGGAAACGGGACTCATCGCCTAAGCAGTATGGTGACAGACTCTGGGTATATCCGTGGCAACCTGAAGACGGTCAGGCAGCTGACAGGGTCATAGTAGAACTAGAACCCGGTCTCGCTTTCGGCACCGGGGAGCACCCCACGACAGCCATGTGCCTAAGATGGCTAGATGGCAACGATGTGCAAAACAAATCGATTATGGACTACGGCTGCGGCTCCGGTCTTTTAGCAGTTGCGGCTCTCAAGCTCGGTGCGGCATGCGCTACCGGCGTCGATATTGACGACCAAGCTGTCACAGCAACACTTTCGAATGCTGCCCAAAATGGGGTTGCCGAGAAACTCGAGGCACAAAATACAGACGTAAAAATAGAGCGAAGCTACAGCATCGTATTAGCCAACATACTTAGCGGCATTCTGATTGATCTATCATCAGTGCTTAGCAAGTTGGTAGAACCTGATGGGTCGCTGGTACTTACCGGGATTCTTACGGAACAAGCGGCATCCGTTCGGCAAGCTTATTCAAAAGATTTTAATTTGGCTGTAAGCGAAGAACAGGATGGCTGGGTGCTACTATCCGGCCGCAAACTACTCAACAATGATTAACATCAGGCACTACTAACCCGACATCATCATGTTTACTCAATGCCCAAAATGTACCGCCACATTTAAGATAACTGCCGAACAGTTGCGGCAGGCAAATGGCAAAGTGCGCTGTGGCAAGTGCAATAACATCTATGATGCGCTTAGCAGCATTGATGACGAGCAGGTTCCTGAAGCACGGCCCGAATGGCTAAACGACCCGGAAGAAGAACGCGCCCGCGAAATTGAAGCTGAAATTGCGGAGATCGAACGCACTGGAAAGAATCTGACTCTCACGCCATCTGAGACCACCGCCGATGCGCCGGCAGAAGACGATCATCCTGAAGAAACGACCGTGGTCTCTGAAGACTCTACTGCGATAGAAGCCGATGAAGTTCATACCGATACGGTCACTCAGTTTTCCGACGCGGTCTTCAGCATTGAGGCTGATGCGCAACCCGACATGGATAACGAAGCGCCCGAGGAACCAGACTCTGAGCTTGGAACTGCTTCCTATGATGCTGCTCTTTTGGAAGTTCATCCCTATGATCCGGAACAAGAAGCAGCGATTGATATCGACGTATCCGATTCCGAAGAAACCCCCGATACCAGTAATATTCCATACACTTCTGATGAAGAGGTTCTGGTCGCGGTCGAAGAAGATGCCGAAGCAGGTTTTGATGATGACAATGGCATCGTATTCACGATAGAAGACGATGAACCAGCGGC
>CBDTTT010000239.1:0-3425 GCA_965363345.1 uncultured Chromatiales bacterium | reverse complement strand
GTCAGTTGATCCGTTGTTAACGCATTCACATGCACAGCATGAGTGCCAAAGTCCTTCTGGTTCTGATCGACAGCAAGCCTGATGCGCTCGGCCTCAGGTGCGGTAATTGCAGAGGGTGAACCATCACACGCAACATTCAGCGTCGCGAATGCCAACAGTGCAACCGCCGACGCAAAACGGCGAATGGTATAGACAGGCATGGAAGCATTCTTACTTATTGTTATTCTCATTAATATCTCCTTTCACTGCCCTAAAAGACGGGAAAAACTTCCGTTGATTCTTCAAGCGGAAATCAAAATCAGGTTTATCTACTCGCCATCCTGCGCATAAGCAGCCGGTCCGAGTTGTCGATACAATTCAGTGAAGCGGCGCGTTTCAATAAAATCACGCAACTGATTTGATTCACCTTCCAACTCAGCAATCCGCGCATTAACCACATCACCGATACTGATAAGGCCGACCAACTGCTGATCACTCATTACCGGCAAGTGCCGTATGCGGCGATCGTTCATACATTTCATTACGACTTCCATAGAGTCATCGGGCTTCGCCAGCAATACATTGCGGGTCATTATTTCGCTAACCGGCATTGCCAGTGTTTCGGCGCCTGCGCTGGCGGTAACTCTGACAACATCCCGTTCGGACACCAAACCTACTAGAGATTCAGAAGCATCAAGGACCGGGAGACAACCAATATTATGCTCGGCGAGCAATGCCACGGCTTCATTTACTGTCGCTGTTTCTGCCACGGTAGTAACCGCAGAGCCCTTTTTTTCGATAATTTGTCCGGCCGTAACCCGCCACGCCCATTCACGGGCATTAATCATGCGACACCAGTTATCCAATATCTGCTGACAAGTAAGGCGCAGCCGCGGCTGAAACCGCATGCCGTCCAAGATGTTACCCAGAACGCCCCATCTGACGGAGTACTCGTAGCGCATAGAAATGCGCACAGCGCCGGCTTCCGGGTGAATACTCCATGTGTAAGTCATGTTGGAAAATGCGGATGTGAAGTAATGGGCATCGACTCGCATCGTAAGACTGCGCCCCTCATCCAACGCAATCAGCTCTTCATCCCAGCCTCGGCCTTGTTTATCAAAAAGCTTACGTTTTAGGTTTTCGCCCGGAATTTCGATGACATCAACGCGCTGCAGGTTCTCCGAAATACGCGCAAAGCCGCGCATATCCGAAATCACCTGCCATATAAGGTCAGGCGCTGCTTTTACGGTAGTGTTTAGCTCAAGTACCGGCATGTAGATCCCGATTTAGTCCGACGCTTTATCCTACTCCTAACTGCAGTGCATTAGAACACTGACAATCTCGGTTGAATGCAAGACCCCGTGAATACTCACAAGCCAATGTTATATATGATTTTGTGAAGATAATCAGACGCCAGGAGCCTGTAAAAATAAAGCTGAAAGGACTATTATTAGGACAATTAATGTAAGCCTTGATGCAAGGATTTATCGTCGGCACGGAAGCATGATCCAAACGCACGACATATTAATACAGCCCAACAGTTCCCTGCCGCAGGCTTGGTTCATACAAACCATTGTTATTATTAGCTTTCCGTCACTACTGCTGGCTCTTATGCTGGCCTCGATGGGCTTTTGGCTGGTACTGCCTTTTGCCTTTGTGCAGCTTCTGGCAATAGCGTATGCCTTCCGCAAATATAGAAAACGCTCGTCATGGCGCGAGATAATCCACATCTCTGAGGATAAAATCGTACTCGAGCGAGGGCATGGCAAATGCGAGGAACGAATTGAATTGTCCCGACATTGGTCAAGCGTGATTCTGCAACCGCCCGAAGATCGGCTAAAACCCAATAGATTAGTGCTTCGGACTGGTATGAAGGCATATGAGGTGGCATCATGTCTCACGGATTCCGAGCGCTTCGGATTAAAGGCGCGCCTGCACCATTTGATTGGGCCGGCGTGTTGCACTCCAAACATTTGATATAAAAGATTTTTTCGCGAAAAACCAGAATAAGAGGTTAGAACGCATGTTCAAAGGTCTGTGGAAACCCACATGCGCAGTTGTCGCAGTTATGGGATTAATGGCATTGAATCCGGCTCTTGCAGCCTGGGAACTTGATATGCCACTTGGTGCAACTACGCTAAGCGATATGATTCGCGACTTGCACCGCGAGATCCTGCTCATCTGCACAGTTGTGGGAGTGATACTGTTCGCTGTTATGGGATACTCAATGTTTGCATTCCGTAAATCGAAGGGTGCTAAAGCAGCGACGTTTTCGCATAACACCACAGCCGAAATAATCTGGACTGTCATCCCGATCTTTATCTTGATTTACATGGCCGTCCCTTCGGCACGAGGCATTCTTGAAATCGAGGATGCCAGCAACCCCGACATGACGATTCAGGTCACTGCTTATCAGTGGAAGTGGGAATACAGCTACCTTGATAGTGATGTGCACTTCTACTCCAACCTCGATGCCGAATCAGCTAAAGCTGCAAGACTGGGTTCAGGCATAGATGTTATGCAGATAGAACACTACCTTCGTGATGTCGACAACCGCATGGTTGTGCCCATTGGTAAGAAAGTCCGCATCCTACTCACTGCCAATGACGTTATTCATGCGTGGTGGGTACCGGAGCTCTACATTAAGAAAGATGCTATCCCTGGCTTTGTTAATGAAATGTGGTTCACCGCAACCAAGACCGGTGTATTCCGTGGTCAGTGCGCAGAACTATGTGGCCGCGGTCATGGCTTTATGCCAATCGTGGTTGAGGTTATGGAAGAAGACGATTATGCGGCTTGGGTAGCTGAGAACAGTAGCGAAGCAGCTGCTGTAGCTTCTGCCGATGTATCAACAAGCAACAACGTTGCCGCACTCTAATCATTTGATCAAGAAAGAGATCAGGACAATACTATGAGCGAAGCAGTTTCACACGATTCTCACCACGATGATCATGGCCCGGCAAAGGGCATTACCCGTTGGTTGTTCACAACCAACCACAAAGACATCGGTACTCTTTATCTAATTTTTAGTTTGATCATGTTCTTTATGGGCGGTTCAATGGCACTGGTTATCCGTGCAGAATTGTTCCAACCGGGCTTGCAGTTTGTTGATCCGCATTTCTTCAATCAGATGACTACGGTTCACGCACTCCTAATGGTTTTCGGTGCCGTTATGCCAGCCTTTGTTGGTCTTGCGAACTGGTTGCTGCCAATGATGATTGGCGCCCCCGACATGGCTCTGCCACGAATGAACAACTGGAGCTTCTGGATTCTTCCATTCGCATTCACAATGTTGGTTTCAACATTGTTTATGGCTGGTGGTGGGCCTGCTGGCGATCGCCGCGGCGGTGAGGCGAAGCGCGCTCTGGCGGCGTTCCTTCCGCGACATCGCCCGGCGGGCTCCCGTCTCCCTCCTGTTGGTGGCTCTCTACGTGGCCGTGGCGGGG
>CBDTTT010000238.1:0-3427 GCA_965363345.1 uncultured Chromatiales bacterium | reverse complement strand
ACGTATCTTTAACCGTATTGTTGATGTTGAACTTGCCGGTTGGCGTAACAATTCGATCACCCTTAATGACGTGCTTCAAGGTGCGCGTCTTGTCATCAACTACAACGATGGCAGACTCTTCTTCCATGCCGCTCCAGACCGAGAACCAGACTTCATCACCGCCTTGATTGTACTCGGGGTGCAGCACACGCTTCGGTCCATCGCCCAACTCAGCCCACTCCGCGATTGGCAGCACTGCGTAGCCTGCATCCAGATTTTTAATATCAAAAACCGCGATAGATTGACTGATGCTCGCATCAGGATTGAGTGGTGAATCGACCCACAAGTTGGTTGATTTAGGATGTGTTTTGACGAACAGAGAACCGCCGCCCTGCCCCTTCAGCACCTCAACAACCTGCCACGCGTATTGTTTGTGTTTTTTGGGGTCGGTACCGATGAGCGTGATGTTGTCATTGCCCAGCGCACTCGTTGCCCACACCGGACCAAACTTAGGATGCTTGAAGTTTGCACCCCGACCCGGATGCGGAATAGTTTCCACGTCGACCAACGCTGCCAGCCTGCGCTCTTTGGAATCAATAACCGCAATCTTGTCGGATTTATTAGCAGCCGTCAGGAAATAGCGCTTTGTAGAATCCCAGCCACCGTCATGCAAGTAACGAGCTGCATCAATCGTGGTGATAGTCAGGTTCTCGATATCACTGTAATCAACCAACAAAATACGTCCGGTCTCTTTCACGTTAACGATAAAGTCCGGATGCTCATGCGATGCCACGATTGCGGCAACCCGTGGCTCAGGGTGATATTCCTGAGTATCTACAGTCATGCCGCGCGTCGAAACAATTTTCAGTGGCTTAAGCGAATCGCCATCCATAATTACGAACTGCGGCGGCCAGTAGGCTCCTGCAATCGCGTATTTATCCTCGTAGCCCTTGTACTTGGATGTCTCGATTGAACGTGCCTCAAGACCAATGCGCAGCTTGGCAACCGTCTGCGGTGGGTCCATATACATATCGATCATATTGATTTTGCCATCGCGACCGATGGTGTACACGTAACGACCGGAGTGCGAAGGACGCGAGATATGCACCGCATAACCGGTATCGACAATAGTCACAATCTCTTTGGTATCGCCATCAATCAAAGCAACCTCACCACTATCGCGTAAAGTCACAGCAAAAATATTGTCGATATTCAGATCATGCTGCGGCTCGGTCACACGGTCTTCGACCGGCACCAGCACTTCCCAGCTCGCCATCATTTCTGCCATACCGAATTCGGGCGGTGTTGGTGGCTCATGCTGTAAAAACCGCGCCATAATATCGATATCTTCTTCGGTAATTTCACCCGAGGTACCCCAGTTCGGCATGCCTGCAGGCGAACCGAAACTGATCAATGCTCGTAGATATTCGGTGCCTTTTTCCTGGGCAATATCAGCCGTTAGTGGCTTGCCGGTGGCACCTTTTCGCAATACACCGTGGCACCCGGCACAACGTTCAAAATACAACTGAGTCGCACGTGCATACTCAACTTCGGTAATGTCCGGTGCTCCCGGAGTAATGCGGACCTGAAGGTCTTCGCCCAGTGCACTAGGCATGCCCTGATACGCCTGCTCTACCTCGGCAGTACCCTGATGACGCTGACCAGCGCCCATATTTTCGCCGAGACCAACAGACTCACGATACTCACCAACCTCCGCAGCGGTGAAACCATCGCCACCGTTACTCCAAGTCTGCTGCACGTAGGTTAGGATCGCAGCCAATTCCTCGTTGGGAAGATATGCAACAGCAGGCATGACGTTATTGTATTCAGCGCCGTTTACAGTGATCGGCCCACTGAGGCCCTTAATAGTCGCTTCAAGCAAAACCTGAGGCTTGCCCTGAATGTAGTCGGAGTCGGCAAGTGGCGGAAATGCACCCTTTAGGCCGGTACCGTCAACCTGATGACAGGCGGAACAGTTGGCTTTATAGAGCGCCTCACCATCAGGCTGGGCCGAACGCATCTCTGCGTTGTGTTCCAGTGGCCCCTGTGATTTAACTGAGGATTGATCAGCACCAAATGCGGTGACAGAAAATAAGGCCAACAAGCCAATAGAAATACTGCGGGCATACCCGCAGAACACAACTGTATGTAGCGACATTGATTAAACTCCAACCGAATATGAAAGGGAAAAGCGCAGATGCGCCAACCCGAAGGAGCCATTACACATACACCCCCAACGTTCTTTTTACGCGGTCGGCGATACTATTAGTATAGGGGCTTACCGCAGCGCGCAATCATGACGACTCAACGTGGCAACATAAGTCAAAACTACATTTTAGGAGCATCATTGAAAGTGCATCCAAAAGGCTGGCTACGGCCACCTCTATTTGTGTCAGACTCACTCGGTAGAAATCACGAAGATGAAGCATAGAGCATCCGTGTCGTTCTGTTTCGTACCAACATCAGTCTTTATAAACAACGCATCAAGGCGGCCATGACCGAAGCCACGCCCCCCATCGAATTGCATATCGACGTAGCGTCCCCGGACGAACTGGCTGTGAACCTGCTACATGAAGCCAGCGGACTGTCAAAACAAACCATTAAGCTTGCGATGAGCAATGGTGCTGTCTGGTTAACCCGTGGTAATCAGTCAAAGCGAATTCGCCGGGCGAAACGCTCATTGCAAGCCGGCGATCAACTGCATCTTTACTACAACGAAGTCGTGCAAGCGGAACGTCCTCCTAAACCCACTCTTATTGATGATCTTGGCGGCTACACAGTTTGGTATAAGCCGCGTGGGATGCGATCACAAGGTTCAAAATGGGGCGACCACTGCACCATCATGCGCTGGGCGGAACAACACCTTAAGCCGGAAAGAACATCGTTCACGGTTCACCGGCTCGACCTGAATACCAGCGGCCTGATTCTGGTTGCTCACTCCAAATCTGATGCGGCAGCTTTAGCAAAGTTATTCCGTGAGCGGGAAATTGAGAAACGCTATCGGGCTATCGTTGCGGGTGACTTCAGCACGAAACCAGTTCCACTTCGTACAGAAGAGCCTATTGACGGCAAAACTGCCGCCAGCGAGATTTCATTCAGAGAGCTTAATGCTGATGGCACACGATCTCTTGTGGACGTGCGGATTGAGACCGGCCGAAAACATCAGATTCGCAAACATCTCGCCAGCCTTGGGCACCCTGTTATCGGCGACCGTCTATACGGAACCGGAGAGGCAGATGGTGTCGACTTGCAACTAACGGCTTATCTAATTGGATTTCATTGCCCTATTAAAGGCAAGCCTGTTGAATATCACCTTACGGCAGAGCGGCTACCGGTATTGCCGCCTAGCTAGCGCGTATCGGGCTTGGCAGCTGCTCTGCCGGAAGAAGCCAGAGCCAGACCACAGCCGCAGATGAATCGCCTACTGCTGGAATAGGCGCCCCCGAGG
>CBDTTT010000237.1:0-3444 GCA_965363345.1 uncultured Chromatiales bacterium | reverse complement strand
GCTTGGGCAGACTAGTTGTTGAAGAGCTCATTAAGACAGCTGGCCAGAGCAACGTAATTGCTGTCGCCCGCGATCCATCCAAAGCTGATTTTCCCTCATGGAATACGCATACGGTAGAAACACGCAAAGCTAATTATGCCTCGGTGGATGATCTGGTGGCGGCCTTTGCCGGAGTCGATACGGTGGTATTTGTTTCATCACCGGTCGGTGTGGGTGACCGCGTACAGTTGCATCGCAACGTGATAGAAGCGGGCAAGCAAGCTGGTGTTCGTAAGATGATTTACACCAGTGTCATTGGCAATGGTGATGAGTTACAAACGCTGTATGCGCCTATGGCCCAGCTTAACCGGCAAACTGAGAAGGATCTGCAAGACTCCGGAATGGAGTGGGTAGTGGGTCGTAACGGGTTGTACCTTGAGTTTGATGTTGCTCATATCCTGAACGCCGAGGCCGAGGGTGTCTTCAGAAATAATGGTGGCGAAGGCTACTGTTGCTACATCACCCGCAATGAACTTGCCCGTGCATTTGCCGCTGTCGCATTAAGCGATCATTGCAATGGCCGCGCGCTCAATTTCGTTGGCGAGGCATATCGTCAGGAAGACCTGGTCGAATTGGTAAACAACGTGGCTGGCACCGCGGTTCGCTACGAGGCCATAGACGATGATGCGACTCTAGCCAAAATCGCCCCTGTGCGTGGCGAAGAAGTGGCTGCGATGTTAACCGGCTGCTACCAGGCGATTCGCAACGGCTCATTTGATGTCGCTTCAGATATGGAAGATGTCATCGGAACCTGCTGCAAACCTATTCAGTTTATGGTTGCAGAGGTTGTTGCAGCGATACGCGCTGCTGACAAGGGCTAGTGCCCGTATTTACACGACAGCTAGTGCCCGTATTTACGTGAGCTTCCAGCCTTTTCGGGATCGCTGTGCCAGATCTGTCGTGGTCCGAAACCTTCTTTTCTTAACCAGTGTTCTGTGTAGACCACCCGCTCAGGGTCGATAACTAATAGCGGTACCTGCGGCGCTTCATCGAGAGGCCTATCGAGTTGAATCGATGACGATTGCCAGCGATAAACTTTCATGCCGTGTTCATGCTCGGGTGTGCCTGGTTCAATGAACTGGGCATTGCCAAATACCTGAGCCCCCTTGACGCTGGCCCAGCCAGAATTTTCAGCATGAATCGCAAAGCATAATCGCGGGTCTTTCTTCATTGCTTTCATTTTGGGGCTGTTGGGTTGTGGGAGGATATAAATACGCAAGCCTTCCGCGTAATACTCCACCGGGCTGCCGATTGGCCCATTTTTGCCTAAGGTGCAAAGCACCCCCATCCACTGTGTCGCAAATAGGTGCTCGATACGTGTGGTGAGTTCGGCGCGTTCAAGCTGGGCTGTCGGCCAGGGTGTCTCACCAAGCCATGGATGTGCTGTACTCATTAGCTATTCCTCTTGTCGTTATCAGGTCCGGTCCAACCCGGATAATAGGGCGTGTAGGGGTCTTTCAAATAGTCTGCGCGCGTGGTTGCTTCACCGAAGGGTCGGTAACCGGTGCAGCGCGCAGGCGTAGTGTCTGTGCGCATCGCATAGTTTAGTTTACTTGGATCATCCCACGGTGCTGGGAAACGCATGCCGAGAGTAGCAGAAATGCAGGCCCAAACTTGAGCACCGACAAACAATGCATAGTTTTCGTAAATAGTGAGGTGCGGCAACCAGATCAGCAAATTAGGTATATGGCAGGTGGTTGCTTTGATCACCTGAGTAAGCGGGGTGTCATGCTCCGGTGCAATGAAATGATCCCAATATATATTGTGCCAGTTGGGTTGGTAGGCAGCCAAGCACAGGAACGCTACTCCCGTTGCCCACCAGCTTTCGAGCGGCGTCATGTTGACGAGCAACCAGACCGATAAAAATAGCTGCCCTGAACTCGAACCCCAAAGAAAACCGAAGACTATGGCAGCTAGCCATTGCTTCTTGCGCTCAAATACTGGCGTGAAGTAACTCCAGTTAACACTGTAGGCCAGCACGATAAACAGGCATGCACAGCCGGTATAGATTCGCCAGTTGGCATTGGCCCATTGTTCAGCCGTAAATACCGGGCTGTTCAGAATGAGTTCCATGCTGCCGGTCAGGTATGACAGCGTCCAGCAAAAGCTGAAATACATGCCGCCCCGCATCCAGGCGAGTTTGGGGTAATAGATATCCCATTTCCGATCTTTATACTTCGTGTTGAACACCACGGCAATTGTGATGCCGGTTAAGGCGATGAGGGTTACAAATACTGACAGCATGCTGCTTCCTTAGGCTGTGTCTGGTCACTAAGCCTTAATTTTAGCGGGATTCGCCAATACCGCTGTTTTGCAGCGCTATTTGCCCGAAGGGTGGCGATGGGCTTGGTCGCGGCAATTTGAAGGGACGTTCTGAATCCAATACCATTATGGGGGCGAAATATCAGTAACGGGATGAGGATTTCGAACTATGAACAGAAAATTAAAGCTCGCTCTTTGGGATACAGGATGTGTTTTCTGGGTAGCACTGGCAGGCTCGTTATTGCATTTTGCCTTTGAGCTCACAGAATACTGGGCTCCGATGGCTTTAGTTGCTGCGGTAAATGAAAGTGCCTGGGAACACACTAAAATGTATTTCTGGCCCGGTCTGGTGTGGGCGGTGGTTCAGTTTACCTACACACGTAATGATGCCAATAACTATTGGTTTGGTAAGGCGATGGCCCTAATCGCAACACCTACTCTTATCATGATCACCTACTTTTCTTACATGAAATATTCGTTTGCGATGGGAATTAAACCCTCTCTGCCATTGATGCTAAGTATTATGATTTTTGGTATCGCAGCCGGGCAGTTTATCAGCTGGTTTATCCTTACTCGCGAGCAGTTCGAAATGAACACTCAGCGATGGGCCGTTGCGAGCTATGCAGTATTGCTTTCAGCATTTTCGCTACTGACATTTATGCCGCCTAAGCATTTCGTATTTGAGAACTTTGCCTGCTATACCTATACAGGTGAATACGGGATTCTCGCGGATTACGAGCCATATCGGATATTTGCCAAGGTAGATGCTGACGGTAATATGCAGGAAGGTATGGGCATGAATTACTGTGCTAACAACCCATTTAGCAATAAAGATTCAAAAGTTGCATTAAATCAATAGCTTTGCTCATCGGTTTGAATCAACTTAGCCTACTAAAAAGCCCCGATTTATGGGGCTTTTTAGTAGGCAGTTCTTGTATACTTTCATCCCCTCCGATATTTCTGACATTGGGTTCATCCTCTGTCAGTATTCCCGGCGTATAAAAATTCTAAAATTACAGTTCAACAAAGGAACTTAATAATATGATCGTGAAAAAACTGTTTACCCAAGTATTGGCCGTAGCCTTTACCGCACTGCTGGCTATTTCATCTGTACAGGCTCAGGGTAATTCTTCACCAACTCTG
>CBDTTT010000236.1:0-3447 GCA_965363345.1 uncultured Chromatiales bacterium | reverse complement strand
CGCAGAAGGTGCCAGCGAGGTAGATGAATCGCTGATTACCGGCGAGAGTATTCCTGTAGACAAGCAACCCGGCGATAAAGTGACAGGTGGCTCAATTAACGGCACAGGCCTGATGAAAGTCACTGCAACCGCCGTGGGCGAGGACTCGACCCTGGCAAAAATTATCCGGCTGGTCGAGAACGCACAGGCGGGTAAAGCACCCATTCAACGCCTCGTGGACAAAATCAGTGAAGTGTTCGTGCCGGTCGTAGTCGCCATTGCTGTGCTTACTTTTGCCGGCTGGTATTTCTACAGTGGCGACGTTGAAGCAGCATTAATTTCTGCAGTTTCGGTGTTGGTGATTGCATGCCCTTGTGCACTTGGGCTTGCGACACCTACGGCCATCATGACGGGCACCGGTGCCGCGGCACGCGCCGGCATTCTTATTAAGAATGTCGAAGCACTTGAGCAGGCACATGCGATAACCGCGGTCGTGTTCGACAAGACCGGCACGCTAACGACAGGTCACCCATCCGTTGTCGCCATACATACCTGCAGCGGGGATGAAGCCGATTTGCTTGCTGCGGTGGCAACACTGCAACAAGGCAGTGAGCATCCACTTGCCAAAGCGGTGCTGGCACGTGCCGCGGAAAGCAAAGTAGAACTGACCACGGTAAACGATTTCAAAAGCCATACGGGCTTTGGCGTAGCTGGCTCGGTAAACGGCCGTGCAGTTATTTCCGGCAACGAGCAGTTCATGCGCGACAACAACGTAACAACCGATGTGGAATCGGCGATGGCTGCCGCATGGGAATCTGAGGGCAAGACGGTCATATGGATTGCGCGGGACGGCGAATTGCTGGGGATCATGGCGATTGCCGATCCGCTGCGGCCGGAATCGATTCCCGCAGTGGCAGAGCTCAAACGCATGGGCATCCGCACTCTGCTGTTGTCAGGCGATGCGGTGCTGGCAGTAGAAGAAATTGGCCGCCAGGTTGGCATAGACATAGCTCGCGGTGCGGTTAAGCCCGAGGGCAAATCAGCAGAGGTCGAGGCTCTGCGTGCGGAGGGCTACCGTGTCGGCATGATCGGCGACGGCATCAATGATGCTCCGGCACTCGCGGCAGCCGATGTCGGCATTGCGATGGGTTCAGGCACCGATGTGGCCATGGAAACGGCGGGAGTTACGCTGATGCGGTCTAATCCTGCCCTTGTACCTGCAGCTATATCGGTCAGTCGGGCCACTTGGCGCAAGATTAAGCAAAACCTTTTCTGGGCCTTTGCCTACAACGTCATAGGCATACCCTTTGCGGTCGCCGGTTACCTGAGTCCGACGATTGCCGGAGCTGCGATGGCATTTAGCAGCGTCAGTGTAGTTACCAATTCATTGTTACTGCGGCGCTGGAAGCCGAAGCAAGATTGAACATTCAATTTTTTATTTACCCAGGAATTAAAGAGGAATTACCGATGACAAGTATCAAACTTAATGTAGAAGGCATTACCTGTGGCGGCTGTGAAAAAAGCATCCGTAACGCCCTGTTGGCACATGATGGCGTTAATGAAGCAACCGCGAGTCACACCACTGGCGTAGTCGATATTGAATTTGACGAGAGCAAAATACAGCAGGACAAACTGCAGCTAGCCATTGAAGATGCTGGCTTCGACATAGCTGCCTGATGCCGAGACTGCGAGTTATAGCCATACAGTTTTTTCTAGCCGCTCAGACACATTGTAGGTGACGGTAACGAACTGCAACGCTATTTCGCACAACTAAAGCTTACGAACAAACAAGAGACACGCTATGCAATTAACATCAACGATGAAACCGTTTGAAATCGGCGACATATTTCTCGGCTGCACCTACCTGAATAACCCTGACGATGATCATATGGGTGATGGCAGGATTCTGCAGTTCGATAAGCATTGGCGGCCCAAGGGCACTTTGTATACCGAAGGTACACGCTATTTTATCGTGGGCTGCAAAATCGGACCGGATGGCACGTTGTGGGGATTTGATTGTCACGATCACATTGCTGTTCAGGTTAGCCCGGATGGCAAGCAGTTCGGTGCGTGGGACTCAGGTCGCACATTTGGCAGTATCAATTGGCATGATGATGGCAACTTGCTGTTTGGTGAATACATGCTTGGAACTGAAATCTGGAAAGGCACGAGCGCTAAGCTGCTCGACAACGGCACGCTCGGTGACGGCAATATCTACAAATATACGCCCGACCTGAAACTGATTGAAGTTTACGATGTGGAGACAGCTATCGAACCCACCATGTTCAAAGGCGTTACACATTCGACACTCCATCCATCAGGAGATTTTATAACCTACACGACCGAAACTGCCCGTCGGCTGATGCGTTATGACTTACGCAACAAGCAACAAATGGACGATCTCGATGGCTACCCCGATGCTGACCCTTTCGATCGGTCTGACAAGCGCTGGTTTATAGCACCCAGTTATATGGCCGATGGCCGACTGGTGTGCACGGCAGTCGAAGGTCTACGTATCTATGACCAAGATGGTAAAGCCATCAAGGACATCCCGTTACCAGGATATGGCTGGGCACAGGTTACGCCTGATGTGGACGAACGATACGTGTTGGCAGCCAACGTATGGACCGGCATGGCGGCACGTATAGACCTGGACAAAGGCGTAATCACTGAGTCCATTGATGTTGGCTTCACAGCACCCAATCGTTCGTTGGCCGGACTTGCGGTCTACACAGGCCAGGGACAGTAAGTATGAAACTTTATTCCTTTTCGCCTACGCCGAATAACCGCAAAGTAGAAGCCTTCATTAAGCACTTCGATCTGCCTGTCGAGATTCACTCAATGGGCTTCCGCGATCAGGAAAATAAAACGGACAGCTACCTGCAGATGAACCCTATGGGCAAGGCGCCGCTTCTACAGGATGGCGATTTTTCCCTTTGGGAATCCAATGCCATCATGACCTATCTGGCAACACTGCACCCGGAAACAGGCATGTTGCCAACCGATGCAAAGGGTCGGGCCGACTGTGATCGATGGCTTTACTGGCAAGCCTTTCATTTGCTCGGCGTGATCATAGCCGTCAACGATAAAAAGAAGGATGCACAGAAAGAAATCGATTTAAACTTCGGCTTACTCAACGCTCAGCTCGAAGGGCGCGAGTTTATCCGTGGCGACCTTTCTATCGTCGACTTCGCAATTGCACCTTACTTGTCAGGAAGCCGCGCTAGGGCTATCGACCAAACTCCATTCCCTAATATTCAGCGCTGGGTGGAGCGCTGCAACGAACTTAAGGGCATGGTCGAAACCGTATACAAACCACCGACAACTTAAGGTGATATTAAGGATCGTGCCTGCTGATTCGTTTTAGCTCTTCAAACCTCCGGAGTGCTAAAGCTGCACTAGAGCTGCAAATTAAAGCAGCTACGCTAAGCAGCGAAATCACAAGGTTGAACTTCCGGCCATCTTAGA
>CBDTTT010000235.1:0-3451 GCA_965363345.1 uncultured Chromatiales bacterium | reverse complement strand
TTTAACTCGGCAACGACGTCTTCGACAGCATTTTGCCTGCGGCTCGAAATAATAACGTCATGGCCACGTTGCAGGAATTCGCGGGCAAGCCCCAAACCAATGCCTTGTGTACTGCCGGTGATTACGATGTTCATGTGCGTTGCTCGCTTGAATTGAGGTAGGAGGGCATTTAAGCAGAGCTTTATAGCCTGCGCCACGCGATCGGCGCTTGCAGTCAACGCGTGGACGGTTTCATCAAAGCCGAATCCAAAGCCAAGTCAAAGCCAAGTCAAACAAGTATGCCGTTGCAGCTTCATCTTGAAGCGAGCGAGCCCCCTGCTACTTAATTTCTGGCGGCCAGTTCAATCCTCAGTGGCAACACTCGTTTTCCACAAAAAAATCCTTATAAATCAGTGTGAATAGCGTTGCACAGCTACGTTGGCTGCGGGCGCCAGTCATCAAACTGTAATAAATGTTTCACGGGGTTTTCACATTCAGTTTATCTGGCTGAAATATAAAACCTGTGTAATTGCGTTCACACAAAAAGGGATCGGTTAGTCATGACGAATGACCGCAGCTCGGAACTACACAGGAAGTGCAGGAAGCAATGAGAAAGGCAATTTTAAGGATTCTGGCAGTATCGTTAGCGACTATGGTCGTTACTGCTGCTTATGCGGCAGATGAACTGGCCGTGTACGTGTTTAAAGATGGCAATGCAGCTTACGGTCTGACGGTAGCGCTTGACGGAGAAATTGAAAAGCCCATCAATGAGGATGGTTCGGTCTTCTTCGACCTTAAAGGCGGTGCTCACATTCTTGGGGTCTTCAATGGCCGCAAGCTCATGTACAGCGTTAAGTTTGATTCTGTTACCGGTCAGCTGGTCGACTCGACTGTAAACCTTGTTACCTTTGAGCCGCCAAAGGGCAGTATCCAGACCTATCTGTCGAACGAAACTCCGGGCGAGCGTGCGAAGGCGCCCACAGGCGCTCTGCTAGGACGCATTATCGATAGTGATACAGGCGAGGGTGTATCCGATGCACTTGTTTATGCCGAAGGCACTAACTACACCTCTACCACCGACTCGTGGGGCAGCTACTCACTCACTATGCCTCGAGGCATATATACCCTGGAAATTGATGCCGGTGAGTATGGCGTAAAGCGATTTGAGGGCACCCGTGTCGTAACCAATATTGATCGCGGTGTGAGTTTTAAGGTCTCGCTGCCGGATACGGCTTACAAGAATCCGCTTGATACAGGCTATCGCCCCTCAGCTCCGATGATCGAAGAAATCTTTGTCGTAGCACGATACAAGCCCACTGCTCTAGGCGAAGACGAGCGCTACTCTGCCGGTCTGGTTGATACCCTGGGTATTGGCGAACTGGCGCGCTTCGGCGGCAGCGATATATCGCAATCCGTGATTCGGATCCCGAGTGTTACGGTGAAAGATGGCCGTTTTGTCTTCATCCGCGGCCTGGGTGGTCGTTACATTACAACCACGCTCAACGGCGCACTGTTACCCAGTACCGATCCGGCCAAACGTACCGTGCCATTAGATCTATTTCCCACGAACTTTGTTAGTCAACTTGATGTAAAGAAACAGTTTATTGCATCTATGCCTGGTGAGAGTACTGGCGGTAATCTGGTCATCAATACCCGTAAGTATCCCGGGGCCTCCGAAGGTCGTATCTCCATTCAGACTGGTTTCACTCAGGGTTTGACCGGCGAGACAGTTATCTCTGATCCATTAAGTGGCGACTTTGATTTCCTTGGCGCCGACGACGGCACTCGCAGTAACGCGGGATTCTTCAATGCAATCTCAGATGTCATCGAGCTAGCTGAAGCCAACAATGACCCATTGGCCAGAGCGGCTTTCAGCACTATTGGCGCCAATGCCCTCTTGCCCGGTTTCGACTTGGGTGAGTCGACAGCCAACCCGAAAGTTACCATCGGTGGCAGCTACGGCAACATGTTTGAATTCGGCGAAAGTTCCGAGTGGGGTTTCTTTGCTGCAGCCAACTATCGCAACGAATGGAGTCAGCGAACATCAGGCATCGACCGCACCTACGGGGGTGACGCGAGTCAGGGCACGGATGTTGTCGAAGATGACTTTACCTTTGAGGAAGTCAGCAACACTGTGGAAGCCAGCGGCCTGATCAACTTTGGCCTGACCACCGGTAATAGCAATTACACCTCAAACACGCTGCTGTCGCGTTCCACTCTAAGCCGTGCCCGGCAAGACATTGGTTTTGATGGTGATTCCACGGATGATTCTATTCGGCACATCATCGATTATGTCGAGCGGCAGTTTATCTCGCAGCAGTTTACCGGTGACCATGTTTTTGGTGATCGTGAGCAGTGGATACTTGATTGGCAGTTGACGGGTTCACAGGCCAATCGTGAGGCTCCCGATCGCCGTGAGGTTCGCTTTGATTTCCAGAACAGCACTGGCATCGCCAATCTGCAAGTGCCCGTGCTTACCCGACGCTATGACGACCTGGAAGATCGCAACTACGACTTAAGCACGAACGTCGATTATTTCCTGCCTACCTCGGACGAAGACGAAACCAAACTGTCTCTGGGTATACAGTTAATTAACCGCGAGCGCGTTTCCAACTCCGATACTTTTGGTTTTGTGGATTCTCAGAACGGTGATGATTCAGCACCCAACCTTCTCGTCACCGACGTGATCAACTTCAATACGGTTACTGGTGCGCGTGCCACCGGCTATGGTTTTCAGGATAAGACTCTGGCGAACGATAGCTATGATGCCGAGCTCGATCTGAATGCTATTTTCGCGTCGTTTGACACACTGCAGAGCGATACGCATCAGTTCATCTTAGGTGTGCGTTATGAAGATTACACGCAGGTAACCAATACCTTTACCTTGCAAATCCCTTCTGAGCCGCTCCAAACGGAAATCTCTGACGGTGTGGCACTGCCTACTGTCGGCTACAACTGGTTCTTCACCGAAAGTCAGACGCTGCGCTTTGGCTTGTCGAAGACGGTATCGCGTCCTGACTTTAAAGAGACCGCCAATGCGTTGTTCTTCGATCCGGATTTCAATATTACGGTGCGTGGTAATCCTGATCTTGAAGTGTCTGAAGCCGTTAACGCGGATGCCCGCTATCAGTTTTACTGGAACGATCTCGACAACCTCAGCTTTGGTCTGTTTTACAAGGAACTAGACAATCCGATTGAGCGGGTACTGAACGTAGCCTCCGGCACGGTCGGCAATAGCCGTACGTTCCAGAACTCGAAAAGCGCAGAGATCTACGGCGTCGAGTTTGAAGGCCGCAAAGAATGGAATCTTGGTGGCTCACTGAGCAAGTCATTCTTTGTCGCCGCTAACGCCAGTTTGATCGAGTCTGAGGTAGAGCTTACCGGACAGGCGATTAATACCCGCGCACTGCAGGGCCAGCCAGAGTATGTCGTCAACCTGATCTTCGGTTATGACGATATCGACAATGGTCAG
>CBDTTT010000234.1:0-3475 GCA_965363345.1 uncultured Chromatiales bacterium | reverse complement strand
CATATTTAGCGTGCTTCCCAGTCCGGAATTCGGCTTGCAAATAAACCTATAACTTGCGAATTTCTGCTCACAGCGATCTGCATATGTGTTTATAACGGCAGCGCTGCCGTCGGATGAGCCATCATCAATAATGATTAAATCAATATTCTCATGCGTCTGCTGAAGCAGCCCCTCAATTGCTTCTCCCACATAGGCTTCATGGTTATATGAGGGAATAATTACTGTAACTAGCTCATTCGTCATGTTCTATGGCCCTATTTGACATATGAGAAAAAAACCATCAATAAAATTTAACAGCTATAGCTACTGTGCCAGCAACTCTGCAATTAGCCTCGCACTGCCCTGGTCCGCCAGATCCAGGACTAGCTCAAACCCTACTTCACCGCCGTAATACGGATCGGGCAGCTGGGCATCGGGCGTCACGTTTTCAAGAAACAACCGTAACTTATGCTGATGCTCAGCCGGACTTACCCGCAGCAGAATATCCAGATTGGCCTGATCCATCGCCAGAATCAGATCAAATATCTCAAAATCGGAATCACTGACTGCACGTGCCCGCAGTGTACTCAGATCAACGCCGCGTCGACTGGCCGCTTCGACCGAACGTGGGTCAGGTGGCTCACCCACATGATAGGCATGCGTGCCGGCCGAATCGGTTTCTACGTGAGCTAAGGCATCATGTTGCTGCAGGGCTTGACGAAACACGCCCTCTGCCGTTGGCGAACGGCAGATATTGCCCATGCAAACGAATAGCACTTTCATGAGAACAGCCTCCGCACCTGTTCTAAATCGGCTTCTGTATCGACATCGGGCCCGTTTGGCACCCCCGCAGGTGCAATACGAATTTCCATGCCGAGCCACATCGCTCGCAACTGCTCTAAGTGCTCAACCAGCTCCAGGTCACACGGCGATGTATTGGTGAGTTTTTCTAACGCAGACACGCGATAGCCATACAACCCAAGATGACGCCATGCCTGCGGCAACACATCAGGTTCGCGGGAATTCGATGGGATTGGCGAACGCGAGAAGTACAATGCGCGACCGGTTTGATCAAACGTTACTTTCACAACGTTGGTGTCGGCGTATTCTTCTGCTGATTCAATCGGCACACACAATGTTGCCAATGCGGCATCACTGTTATCCAGCAACAAGTCTGCAACTTGACGCACGCTCTCCGGTGGAATCATCGGCGCGTCGCCCTGCACGTTTACGACAGGTGTTTCCGGCGACCAACCTTGGATACGAGCAACCTCTGCAACACGGTCGGTACCTGATGCATGATTGACGTCGGTCATAACTACATCCGGCGTAAAACCCCGCACAACATCAGCAACCTCATCGGAATCGGTGGCCACAATCACTTCAGATGCGCCCACTTCAACGCAACGCTCATACACGTGCTGCACCAGCGGCTTGCCGGCAATATCCAGCAACACCTTACGTGGCAAGCGTGATGAGCTTAGCCGTGCAGGTATCACAATCTTAAAATCCTGACTCATATTTACTCCAGGTTCCTTCTCACACGCATCAAAGCTTCTTTCCAGACTTCCCAGTCACTACTCGTAGCAATGCCCGCAAGGAACGCCGCATACTCTTATAATACTGTGCCATTGATGGACTAAGGACATAGTTAGCACGATAAGAATGATACATTTCTTGTTGGATCTGCCGCGCTAACTTCAATCGCTCTGCGCTATAACCAGATTGTATCCTGCCCAGCTTAACGAAAAACTCATAGCCATCCGATACCGGCGGTTCCAGAATGTGCAAATCGGTATATCCCAAACGATTCAGATCTTTAACCATCAACTCAAATGAGGAAGGCACCCAGCACCAACAATGCGTTTCAAACGTTGGTCCTATTCTACGAGCAACTTCGTCAACCGTTCCGGGGTCTTCTCCTGAAATGCCAAATTCAAGCTGCTTACCATTTCCCTGCCCCCAAGTAAGCTCGCCATTAAGCGATGAGCAGTTGATATGACCGTCATAGATCGTTCCCGGAGTAGACTGAACCCGGCCTTCAAGATGAGCATCAATCGCGCTGCCAAGACTGCTGAGCGGGCGAAAGTGATCAAAACAAAATCGCTTATCAGGTACGACCAGAGACAACACGCCATCGTCTTTAAGCACTTCAGAACAATTCTGTAGAAAACCGGCAAGATCAGGGACATGCTCGATCACATGCGAGGCAATTACCCAATCATATTGATGCCTTGCACCGATAAGATCAGCATAGCTTTCGCCATTCCACACGAAATCTACAGCCTCA
Source organism: uncultured Chromatiales bacterium (assembly GCA_965363345.1). Classification (GTDB taxonomy): domain Bacteria; phylum Pseudomonadota; class Gammaproteobacteria; order Steroidobacterales; genus JABIQA01. The sequence continues at coordinate 1,206 of CBDTTT010000234.1, read as the reverse complement.
ACATTTTCAATTTCCGCCTCAGAAGAACCACTATTACGAAGCTTTACCTTTAGCCCATCATTATCAAGATGATCGATAACATGAACATTAAAACCTTCCCTCTTAGGCGCCACCGGATGCCTGCTAGGCCCGAGCTCAATACCCAAACCGCTGCGATCAAGCCCATCCAAAACCAGCTCATTTCTCGCGGCTCTTTTCATCATCTCTTATCACCTAGCGCAGCGCGAATTATTCCTAACAACCGCAGCTCTGCATCGGCCTCAGCTGCGGCCCGCACAGGAAGGTACCAGCAGTGATCACTATCGGTTAAATCGTACTTAACTGCATCCTTCTCAGTCATCAGCACAGGAAGCTCAGCAGACGCTATCTGGTCAATATCAACGACCCCATGATCTGTGACATCAATAGGCAAAACCTCAACACCATGAGCTTCCAGAAGGCTATAAAACCTCTGTGGGTTGCCAATTCCGGCGAGTGCACGCACCGTCTCGCCAGAGAAGCTACTCAAAGCACGCTGTTCCTCTGTCGCCAGATTCACTAGTGGTCCGGGAAGCAACTTAAATCCAAAAGCCCCATCTGCAGATTCGCCGCCATTCACTAGAACCGCATCAACTGAATCGAGTCGGCTACGCAACTCACGCAAGGGACCAGATGGCAACAAAAATCCGTTTCCCAGATTTCGATCACTGTCGACAACAACTAACTCTACCGATCGTTGCATACGATAGTGCTGTAACCCGTCATCAGAAATTATGAGGTCAACGTCGGTGGAGCGAAGTAATTCAGAAGCCGCAGCTGCCCGGTCCGCACCGACCTGAACAGGAAAACCGGTAGCACGAGCAATAAGAAAAGGTTCGTCACCAACCTCAGAGGCTAGACTCTCCGACGTAACTAGCATCAGGTCTTCTGTGCGATTGCCCCCATAGCCTCGGCTGACAATTCCGGGCTTGTAGCCCTGCGCCTGCATGAGCCGCGCGAGCCAAACGACAACCGGCGTTTTACCCGTGCCGCCTGTCGTAATATTGCCTACAACTATTACGGGAGCATCTAACTTTACGGATGAAAATAGACCAATACGGTAAGCCTGACGACGCAGACTAGTAACAAGCCAGTAAATGCCGGTAATTGGCAGAAGCACGACTGAAAATATAAGCCCGGGCCATGTCTGGTCATACCAGGCTTTCTCTATCCAGCGAGACAGACTAT
>CBDTTT010000233.1:0-3485 GCA_965363345.1 uncultured Chromatiales bacterium | reverse complement strand
AGTCGCGAATTCGGTTTGTTAAGTGGCGGGTCAGTAAGTATTTGCGGTGCCTCTGCAGCAATGGCTATTGCTACCGTCCTGCCGAACCATCCCGATCGTGAAAAGCAGTTAGTTTTTACGATTCTTGTTGTAACCACACTCAGCACTCTGGCCATGATCCTTTATCCGGTGCTGGCTGCACGGCTTGGCTTAAGCGAAGTGGCCGCAGGCTATTTCCTTGGCGGGTCTATCCATGACGTCGCACAGGTTGTCGGAGCGGGGTATAGCATGTCGACCGCCACGGGCGATTTCGCAACCATCACCAAACTCTATAGGGTACTGATGCTGATCCCGGTATTCTTGATCCTTGGTTTAATCTACGGGCGCGGCAAAAATCCGGCGGAGAAGGGGCGCCTACCTCTGCCATGGTTCATTCTTGGATTTGTCGGATTCCTGCTGGCAGCAAGTTTTGGGGGTATTCCTGCTGACATAAAGCAGTTGGGTGTTGATGCATCGAAGTTTTGCCTAGTCACAGCCATAGCTGCCTTGGGCATGAAAACGAATCTGAAGATACTGCTCAGAGGCAGTGGCCCGGCAATTGCTATGTTAGTTATCGAAACACTACTGCTAGGTGTTCTTATTTTGGGGTGGGTGTTATTTGGAGGTCAGTTCTAGTTACTGAAGCTGATTGCCGGAGTCGCTATCAACACCAACCAGTTTGGTCTCAGCTACATCCGCATTCGGGAGGTCTGCGCCTTCGGCATTTGCATGATGTGATATCGGCGCTTCGGTTTGCGGTGGCTGAAAACCAATCATCAATGCGACTGCAACTATTAATGCACCGAATAAAGCAGTTCCTGAAATCTCTTCTTTGTTAGCCGTCATGGCTCTATGCATCTTCTTCGTGGTTGCACCTGTGCGATGATTCGTACAGGTATAAACATGTTGCATAATCCCCAAACTGGCGTTATCAAACTAGGTCACAGTTCACGCAAAAATTATCATCCTTTGTTGTGATAGCACTTTTTTATATGTGAATTTGTTCACATTTAACTCAACCGTCTCGTAATATGCTTAGAGCTTGCGAAACGCCGACAGGACATAGGTTTGCCAACTAAAACAACCGCTTTTCTAATTCATTTCCTTGCAAGTGCCAGTGTCGTTGGCACGGTATTGGCCTTGATCTGGTTTGCCTGGTATCCAGCCCCGCTATTTGACTTATTGGGAGCCTGGGAGGTCATCAGAGTATTGGTTGGCGTCGACCTCATACTTGGTCCAGCACTCACGCTATTGCTCTACCGACCGGGAAAACCCAAGCTGCTTTTGGACATGAGTGTGGTGCTGCTGATCCAGGTGTCCGCCCTTAGTTACGGTGTATCCGTCATCTATAGTGAGCGCCCCTGTTACATGGTTTATGCCATCGATCGCTTTGAGGCTGTGGCCTGTTCGCAGATTGACCCAACTGATCTCGCCGCCAATACGCTATTACCGCAAAAAGTCTGGCACGAACCGCTATATGTAGCCGCTAAGATGCCGAATGACCCGGTCGAAATTAACAGGCTTATAGAAGAGGTCGTGCTCGAGGGGAAACCTGATATCTCGGAACGCCCCAAGTACTGGATACCGTTTGACCGCGAGGTATTTAAATCTATACAGGCAAAAAGACCATCGACTGATCGCTATAAATTTGCAATGCCCGATCAAGTGATAATTGATCAGCTCAGTTCGGCATATGACGACAGCCTGATGGTGGTGCCACTCACTGCGAAAGACAACAGTATGACGCTCATCTTAAGCACGGCAACAATGCGCCCCATTGGATCTTTAACCATCGATCCTTGGGAAGTAGAACTTCGCCCATAGTCGCTTATACCGACAAAAAAATGCCGCATAAAAAATGCGGCAAGTGGGGGAGTCACAACATAAGTTGGTTGAGTCTATTCTTTCGGCAAACCCTCACGGCCATCCTGACACGATGGGCATTTGCGCTGCCAAAGGTCGGAGCCATAAGCTGCATAGTCATATGCGCACAGCGTACAGGCGACTTCATAAATTTTATTTAGCGAGTTGCTCGGGTCGTTACGCAGAAAGCCGACAACCCTCTGACCGTTCCGGTTTATCGATCCGGGGACAGTTAGTTCCTGACGCTTTTTCTTATCAGTCGCATCCATTATTTCAAGCTTCAGTGCCAAGTCAGTTTCCATGGAGAGCATCATGCCAAGATGTCCTGAGGGCTTCTTGTCCGAATATAGCGTTAACTTGTCTGAATGAATCAGTCGTATTTTTTGGCTGTATATAAGGCTTTCTGTTAATCTGCGCGTGCGTCTATTAAGCCTTTTGTACATAAGGAACGGCCTTGTCATCTTCATCGAAACCTTCTGGATCACCTTGGGATAAGCCATGGGATGTATTCCGCGAGTCTGTCCGTGAACTGGGCTTCTTCATGGCCCTGCGATACCTGTTGATATATGCGCTTTCTTATAAGCCGGTAGACGATGACAGCTATGACCGCATCAACGGCACCGACACCAGCGGTATTGTTCCAACCCGCAATCTGGATATCGCGGATGACTACACCCGCTGGCAAGCGAACCTTTTTTTGGCATCACCGGCACGTATTACCCGCTACATGATTGACGCACCACTAAACGGGGTCGCAATAGACCCATCCGAATATACGTTTGTCGATTACGGCTCGGGCAAAGGCCGGAGCACGCTAGTGGCCGCGGAGTATCCTTTTAAGGCAGTAGTTGGCGTTGAAATTTCATCAGAGCTCACCGCCACCGCGTTAAAAAACCGGGAGATCATGCAGCCTAAAGCAGCAGCACCCATAGAATTCATATGCGCCGATGCACGGAGCTATCAGCTACCTGATGGGAATTTGTTTCTGCACATGTATCACCCCTTTGGTCAGGACATATTGCGCGAGGTACTGGCCAGCATGCGCAGTCAATTACTGGAGCAGGGTGAGACCAAGCGACGCATTGTTGTGCCGTACCTGTTCTCAGTAGCGATGGCAAAAGCCGTATTCCATGAGTTTCCTGAGTTTGTGCGGGTGCACGATGTGTTCTGCATGAATCCGCAATACCGCTGGACACTATACGAATGGCAGGAGATGTAACGATGGGCAAGCAAATACCGCAGACGATGCAGCGCGTTGAACTGAATCAATTTGGTATCGACAATCTCACAATGGCTAGTGCTCCAGTACCCATGCCTGGTAACGGTGAGGTGCTTATCAAGGTTGCCGCATGCTCGATCAATTATCGTGATTTCATGATTGCCAACGGCTATTACAAACAAGACATCCCGTTTCCAGTTGTCCCATTGTCTGATTGTGCAGGCTATGTCGTTGCGTTAGGCGAGGGCGTTAGTGATTTCAAGCTCGGTGATGCGGTAACGTCTGTCTTATGGCAAGACTGGGCAGATGGAGCGCTCACTCCATCGATGCGCACCCGTTCGCCAGGCTGTGAATCACCCGGGGTGCTCTCTGAATACGCTGTCTT
>CBDTTT010000232.1:0-3486 GCA_965363345.1 uncultured Chromatiales bacterium | reverse complement strand
AGGCTAAGAACACCCATACCGGTGGCGTAATCAATCGCTATGAGCACGATATAGATCACCGTATAGAACAGAATAAACATCCAATATTCGGTTTTGCTGGCACGCCCTGTGAAATCGGCATACTTCTTCAGGGGATCTAGAAAATAATTAATCACTACGCTCTCCTCTTGCTAATAAACATGAAGAAAAAAATCAAAGCATCAATTTAAACAAGGCGCCGATGGTGCATTACCAGCACTGCCCGCACGACGTGAAACCCAGTCAAGCATCATCACGAAAGTGTCGGGTGCATTACGATGCAAGTTGGCATTGTGATTAGTGTCATCAAGTACAACCAACTCGAAACAACTCGCCGGCGGAAAATAGGGTGTTTCATTGGCGAGCACGGCTGCATGATCGGTGCAATCCAGATCACCACCGCACACAACAAAATCATTCTCGCCAACAATCATAAATACGGGTATCTGCAAGCCCTTAGACTGGTCGGCAAAGTAGGTGCTCATCGTAATCAACTCACCCACCGCGGTGGTTTGGCGTGTCAGATCATCCGCTTCCAGGACCTTAGGCTCTGTGTTTTCGAGTGTGTAGAATGCATCACCACGCGAGTTCGCCTTTGACACCACGTAGGTTAAATCAAAGATATCACCGACGAATGGCCCGCCAAATGCGGCAACCTGAATACTCTTGCCCATCGATGGACCAAACTCAGGATTCACGTTGTGTGCGAAGCCTGTCAGCACCATCCCATCCACCTGCTCGGGGTGACTCAAGGCATGCGACAAGGCAATAACCGAACCAAAAGAATGACCTAGTGTTACCACGGCGTTGTATTCACGCTCGGTGGTCAGAGCAGTAATGATCTGATGCAACACATAGGCCTGTGTATCGACATCTAACTTGGCACCGAAAGGATGATCGCTGTTGCCCATCCCCAGACGGTCAAAATTAAAGGCCGCATCGCCGGCACGCAAAGCCGCACGCATATATGAATAGGTATCGGGTTGATACGGGAAATCCCAATACGCAGAACCGTAACCCGCACCGGAAATTAGTACTTGCAGGGTCTTATTCTGAGGAATGCCCGAATAACAAAGCTCGCCGACCAATGCATATTCAGAACTGCTGTCGGGCTCAAGCGTTACTGCAATCGTTTTTTCTTCGCAGTTCACGCCAGGCATATCGGCAATACGCGACAAGCCCAGAGCACTGCCGTCGCCATGCAGCGTCGCAACAGGCCCTTTGTCTAGCATCACCACTAAGGTCCAGACAGCAATGACTGCAGCAAGGGTTGAGAAGAAATAAAATTTCTTAGATCGTTTTTTCATGCTCATGTTTATGATTCCAGCAATCGCTTTAGTTGACTCACACCCATTTCGTTCATCAAAGCCACATTCCTCTCGGGAATAGCATCGACGTCGGGATATTCTTCAATGACACGTTCAAGACTTGTCTCTCGAATGATATGCAACACCGGATAAGGGGCCCTATTCGTATAGTTCTCAGCATCATCCTTATCGGTGCCGCCAAACTGATATTCCGGGTGAAAACTGGCCACCTGAAAAATACCCTCCTGGCCAAGTTCTTTGAGCAGGCCCTCAACCAGATCGAGAAACTGGTTGTAGTCGAGAAAATCCTGCAACACATTCGGATGAATAAGCAGTGTTGTTTCGATGCCATCATCTTTCACGAGCGAATCAAGTTCATCGGCGAGAGCATTCAGCAATGCCTCTTCCGAAGTCGCCTGTGTTTCAACAAAACGAACCCGATCATTTACCAGCTCACGTTTTGCAAAGGGGCAAAGGTTTAGGCCTACGACCATGGTCTCGACCCAGTGACGCACAGCGCCGATCACGGTTTGTTCTGGTGTCGTCATGTCGTTAGCTTCCGGATGGTGTCACCAACGTTTACCACGCCAGCTTCTAACACCTTCGCATTAATGCCCCGTAGTTTAAGTTGTTTGCCACGCGAAGAGTTCACAAATCTCATCGCATCACGTCCGAAACGAGCAACAAATTTCTTACACCCCAAATGAGGCTGCGCCGTCACTTCGATCACAGCTGAACCGATTGCCAAGCGGGTACCCGCTGCCAGATTTCCAGCACTCAGGTCAAAATCGACATAGAACTGATCACCCGCCAGAGCCCAGCGGTCTCTGCTTTGAGCAAGCAATTCGACAACGCGGGAGCTCATGAGGTTTAGCTGCATCTCAGGATGTGCAGAACCATCAGGCATTAACGAACAGCCCCGTTGTGCCCAGTTATCACCAATTAGACCCTGCACCACATCGAGCTCAGCCGTTTTCAGCACTTCACGTTGATTTGTTGCCGGTCGCCGGCTGATTAACTCAACGCTGCCAAGCTCTTTGGGTGCTGCAAGAATCTGTGCCAGCCCGGCCTCAAGCTGCTCTGCAGTTAAATGCTCCACAATGGCTTAGCTAAACCCTACTTTTCGCCGGGTTTAAGTTCATCAATACCCCAGGAAACCAGTTTCTTCTCGAAGGTCCAGATAGGATGAACACGCGCAAGATCTGCCAAGTCCTCGTTAGAGGCGAAGTCATAACCATTACCCTTTAAGTTATACCACTGGGTATAACGCAGAGGATATATAACCTCACTAGTTACAATACTCAGCGATCGCATCAGCCACTTCGGAAACTGCTTGTACGGAAACTTAACGCCGTGCTTATTAACTCGCTCAGCAATTTCGACTCGCTGGTTGCCCGTAAGCGCACAGGAGGCTATAGAAAAGTCTTCATTAGAAAATACTTCAGGGTATTCGAAAATAGTGCCTACCCATTTACCAACGTCTCGCACATCAACCCAATTGACCATGAAGTCTGGCTCCATAATACCGGGCATAGTGTTCTCACAAATCATGTTTTGCGACAGTTTTGTTTTACCGCGAAACTCCGCTTTCGCGGTGTAGTCCACGCGATGCATGCCATAGTAGTAAGCGGGTCGATGCAGGCAGGTCGTGTTAACCCCTTGGCTTCGCAAGAATGGCGCAACTCTTAAACGCTGCTGAATCCACCATGGCGCCTCAGGAGCATCGGCAACAATTCCTCTCACTTTATCGGGCGGGAATGTGAGGGTTACCGCATGCTTCACCGACGGATTCGCTTTAATCGCGCCGATCATTGCCATCACCTGTTTCATAACCAGCGGGCGGCCGCCCACAGGGTCATCACCGTGATTATTAATTTTGCCTGCTTTGCTCGAGTTGGCGGTGACGTAAAGCACTACGCCTGAACAACCTTCAAAGGCTTCCGTTAACTTCTCTTCAGAATACATATCAACACCGGAATGCAGCGTTAATAAACCGGGGGAAACAGCCTCGGTCGCTTCAAGCAAACGATCGAGTCGTGCTGCCGCCGAAGTGCCTGGTGTGCGATACAAAGCCCTAACTCTAAACTTACGGGTCTTCGTCAGCTCTTCAACAACTGCGTAGCACTCCCAGCCTGTTGTGCAGGTGACGGCAAGCAATGGC
>CBDTTT010000231.1:0-3488 GCA_965363345.1 uncultured Chromatiales bacterium | reverse complement strand
CTTAGGTGTTATTTGTGAGACCTCACAAGTGGTGCGGGGCGCACTTTATCACTCTAGCGCAGCTTTTTCATCAACTGACGCTTCAGTTCATCTTTTCCCGCATCTTTTAGTTCGTCTTCGAGTGCATTTTTGGCTTGCTTAATGGCCTGATCAAGCAAGGGCTCGATGATTTCTTGAGCTGCTTCAGCAGGTGTCACACCACCTTTTGCTCTGCCTACGTTGCTTGCAACTACATCAGGAATGCTGATGCTGCTGCTGAGTTCGGGCACGCCCTCGACTTCGAGTGCCATATTGCTATTGGTAAAACGGAAGCTATCAATAATAAGAAGCGTGTCTTCACCCTCTGCACCGGCCTCATCTGGTCCGCCACCATCTGTATCAGAACCCGATGCTGTCTCGATGTTGTTTAGTATGGTTTTTAAATTGCTGTCTTGACCACGTCCGACGTAGTTAATGGCTGTGCCATCAACGATGACCTGGCTAATCACAATAGCTTCGCCGCTAAGGCTGGCCAGTTCGAGCTGCAGTGTCAGTTCAGCAAAGCTCAGCGCAGCTCCGCTGGGATAGTTTGAAGGGTTAGCAATACTCAGTCCTTTGATACTGCCCTTGCCTTCAGCAAGATCAATTTTTACTGAGGCTACCTGAACGCGGGTGCCTGTTACTTCACTGCCGACCGATTCAATAACGTTTTTAACGATGCCATCAATATTCGACACCAAAAGGAAGACTGCGATTCCTGCCAGTACAACCAAGCCAACTAACCCGCCGAAAACCTTTTTCATTGCCCCGTTCCTAAATCTAATCTGAAGTGACTCATTGTAACCGTGTTAATGCAGCTGCGTTATTGCGACCATAAAAAAACCGCCACACGCGAAACACGTGTGGCGGTTCTTAACTGGAGCGGGTGATGAGGATTGAACTCACGACCTTCTCGTTGGCAACGAGATGCTCTACCGCTGAGCTACACCCGCAAAACTTCTACTTCCGGAGCGGTACTCCGCTCTCAAACTGAACTGCTCCCGCTTGAGAGGCGTATATACTACGGTGGGATTGGCGAGAGTCAAGCCAAAAAGCCCACCGATGAACAAATTTTTGCTATGTGCGACGGTCAATAGGCAAATTTACAAACCAAAGCCCCGAAAACTGGGCTCAATTGAGGTTTGCAGCATCAGGACTTGTTCAGTGCCGGCCCGGCTGCCTTTAGATATTGGAACATGGTCAGCAGCGTCAAACCTGCTGCTATAACCAATAACGTGTAACCAATTTCAAATGCCGGCAATCCGAAGACCGGTTCCGTGAATAGCATGGCACCGATACCAACCATCTGAAAAATCGTTTTTGTTTTGCCAAACGATGACACGGCCACATTGTGACGTTCACCCATTTCTGCCATCCATTCACGCAATGCAGAAATCGCGATTTCCCGACCGATAATTACTGTGGCAACTGCCATCAGCAATAATTGTGTGGGGTTCACATAGACCAGCAAAACAAGGGTAGTACTAACCATCAACTTGTCGGCAACGGGATCAAGAAACGCCCCGAATTTAGTGATCTGATCCCAGCGACGCGCAAGATAGCCGTCAATGGCGTCTGTGATGCCCGCTGCGGTAAAGAACAGAGCCGCAGCAGGATGCGCCCACGAAAATGGCAACAGGTAAATGACAACCACCAAAGGAATGGCGGCGATACGAAACCAGGTTAGTGCGATGGGTATATTGAAAGTCATGCAGCTTAAGCCTAAATCCTTAAGTGGGCCGCCTATAACAGGCTGCTAATTTGGTTCATTGTAACCTACACCAGAACAATTACCCGTGCATAGAACGCAGGCTTTTCTCAATTAAGACCTGCCGAGCACCCAAGGCTACTTCCGCTCGGCATCGATGACGCCATGAAAATGGCCATAGATTTTCTCGGCCAATGCGATGCTAATACCCGTTACGGTTGCCAGGTCCTGCTTGCCCGCGCTGGTAACACCCTGCAAGCCGCCAAAATGTTGCAACAAAGCTTTGCGTCGCTTGGGACCCAAGCCTTCGATTGCCTCAAGCGGTGAGACGTTGCGCGCCTTGTTGCGCGATGCACGATGGCCGGCAACCGCAAATCGATGTGCTTCATCACGTACTTGCTGGATCAGGTGCATTGCGCCGGAGTTGCCCGCAATCGGCACAGTCCGGCTTTCACCCGGCAACCATATCTGCTCATCGCCGGCACGCCGATCAACCCCCTTCGAAACACCGGCAATTGTAAGCCCTTGCATTTCAACCTCTTCGAGCGCCTCTACCGCGCTGGCAAGCTGCCCTTTACCGCCATCGATGAGTACCAGATCGGGCACAGCCGACTCACCTGCCTTAACTCTTTTATAGCGACGTTTAACAGCCTGATGAATTGCAGCGTAATCATCTCCGGCAGCAACATCCTTAATATTGAAACGCCGATACGACTGTTTCATGGGGCCGTCGACACCAAATACCACGCATGACGCCACGGTAGCTTCGCCTGACGTATGACTGATATCAAAACACTCAATACGCACCGGTGGTTCATCCAGCCCGAATGCTACTGCCAATTCCTCACGTTGCGCTCTGAGGCTCGCATTACTGGCGAGCTTCATCATCAGGCCCTCGGCGGCATTGGTTGTCGCCATCTCTACCCAGCCCCGACGACGCCCTCTCAAGCGACTCTTAATTTCAACTTTGTGATTGCTGTGAGAGCTTAAGCCGGCATTTAACAATTCGAGGTCCGGCACTTCGACGTTTAACAGGATTTCGGGAGGCACTTCGTGTGAAAAATAATGCTGACCGATAAACCCGGCCATGGCCTCTACTGCTGTCGTGCCTTTGACTGTTCTTGGGTAGAACTTACGACTACCCAGGACCCTGCCACCGCGAATCATGATGCAACAGATGGCAAACTGACCCGCCTGCTCGACCACCGAGACCGCATCAGCGCTTGTTTTTAGACTACCCGAAACCAGTTGCTTTGACTGTAATTGCTTAATAGCTGCGACTTGGTCTCTGAAGTGTGCCGCTTCCTCGTAACGCTGACCTTCAGCTGCGCTATCCATTTTTTCCCGCAGCCTTTTAACCACGGTTTCGCTGCGACCTTCGAGAAACAGTACTGCATTGTTGACATCCTCGGCATAGTCCTCAGCACTAATTTCAGCCGTGCAAGGGCCTGAACAACGCTTAATCTGAAACTGCAAACACGGGCGACTGCGGTTCTGGAAGAACGAGTCGTCGCACTGACGAATGCCGAACAGCTTCTGGATCAACAGTAAGGTTTCCCGTACTGCCCAGGAATTGGGGTAAGGCCCGAAATATCGGCCGGCCTTATTACGGGCGCCCCGATAGAATAGGAGGCGCGGAAAATCGGTGTCACCCGTTAGATGGATATAGGGATAACTCTTGTCGTCGCGCAGCAGCACATTAAATTTTGGCTGATGCAGCTTAATGAGGTTGTATTCAAGGATGAGTGCTTCTAGCTCGGTA
>CBDTTT010000230.1:0-3498 GCA_965363345.1 uncultured Chromatiales bacterium | reverse complement strand
CGAATAAAATGTAGCAACCTCGAAAACCTTAATTGCAGGCATATCAAGATACTCTGCAACGGCTTCCATCAACTCTTCTGTGAGGTAACCTTTGTTATCGTGTTGCACGGCATGCAAGGCGGCAATGACTGCCGAGCGCTGCTTGCCTTCCGGAAACTTTGCGACCCAGTGATCGATCTCTGTCTGGGCGTGAGCACTGATAATGGAGTTTTCAGCAGTCATTAGCGGTCGATCTCCCCGAACACCACATCCTGAGTGCCTATAACAGCGACGACATCAGAAAGCATATGCCCAACAACCATTTCATTCATTGCCGACAAATGAGCGAAACCGGGCGCACGCACTTTGACCCGGAAAGGCTTATTGGCACCATCACTAATCAGATACACGCCGAACTCTCCCTTAGGGTGCTCAACCGCTGCATAGGCCTCACCCTCCGGCACCGTGTAACCCTCCGTGAACAATTTAAAGTGATGAATCATTGATTCCATATCACTCTTCATGTCTTCACGCGACGGCGGTGCAAGCTTGTAATCATCAACCATTACAGGACCGGGGTTATCGCGCAGCCACTTAATACACTGCTGAACAATATGGTTCGATTGACGCATTTCTTCGATACGCACGAGGTAACGGTCATAACAATCGCCGTTGACTCCGACCGGTATATCGAAATCAAGTTTGGCGTAGGTCTCATAGGGCTGCTTCTTACGAAGATCCCAGGCAATACCGGAACCGCGCAGCATCGGTCCGGTAAAGCCCAGATTCATTGCCCTGTCGGGGCTGACCACGCCTATATTGACTGTACGTTGCTTCCAGATACGGTTGTCGGTGAGCAACGTTTCATACTCATCAACGCACTTTGGAAAACGCCGCGTAAAGTCTTCTATAAAATCGAGCAGACTGCCGCCTCTATTCCTATTAAGCTTTTCAACCTCAGCCTCGGTATGCCATTTGGAAGCCTGATAGCGCGGCATGGTATCGGGCAAATCACGATACACCCCACCCGGCCGGTAATACGTCGCGTGCATGCGACTGCCTGATACCGCTTCGTAGCAATCCATCAGGTCTTCACGCTCACGGAAGCAATACAGGAACATGGTCATCGCGCCGATATCAAGACCATGCGCACCCAACCACATTAGGTGATTCAAAATTCGCGTTATCTCATCAAACATCACGCGAATGTATTGCGCCCGTATGGGCGGTGTTACCCCAAGCAATTTTTCGATGGCGAGCACGTAGCCGTGCTCATTGCACATCATGGATACATAATCGAGGCGATCCATGTAGCCGATGCTCTGGTTATACGGTTTGCTCTCTGCAAGTTTTTCGGTACCGCGATGAAGCAAGCCAATATGCGGGTCTGCTTTCTGAATGGTCTCGCCATCCATCTCAAGAATGAGCCGCAGCACGCCGTGAGCCGCAGGATGCTGCGGACCAAAGTTCAAAGTAAAGTTCTGAAACTCAGCCATCGGTATCGGTCCTATCAGGCGTATAGCGATTATCGTCACGAATCACTTTCGGCACGAGCGTGCGGGGCTCAATACTTACAGGCTGGTACACCACCCGCTTCTGCTCCTCGTCGTAAATAACTTCGAGGTTGCCGGATAATGGAAAATCTTTGCGGAATGGGTGGCCAATAAACCCATAGTCGGTGAGAATCCGACGCAAATCGGGATGGCCGTAGAACATGATGCCGTAAAGGTCGTAAGCTTCGCGCTCATACCAGTTGGCCGAACTCCATACCGCCTCAACTGATGGCACGATAGGCGGATTGGATTCGCCACAATAGACCCTCATGCGCAAACGCAAATTACGGGTTATAGACTGCAGGTGATACACCACAGCAAAGCGACGGGCTTCATATAGCGTATCTGCATCAGCAACAATAACCTGACGGTTCACGCCCCGGCTAAACCCTTCGTCGGTCGCACTCCGGGTCTTCCATTCGGCAACGCCATACCCCAGATAATCGACACCACACAAATCCATTAGCATTTCGAAACCGAGTTCGTCTCGCAGCGAAGTCGCGACCGACACAAGGTTTTCTTTAGAAACTTCTATCGTCACTTCACCGACAGATGATTCCACCAGTGTAAGCACACTAGCGTATCCGGCATTAAGCTCTGCAACGAGTTCGGTGTGGCGCTTGTTCATCTTCCGCGTTCGATTCCTTCCCGTCCGACGATCTGATTAAAGACTGCTAATTATTAACTACAGTTCAGATTCCTATCGGGCGATCGTATTTGTTCTCTTGATTTTGTTTTGCAACTGAATAATTCCATACAACAGCGCTTCTGCAGTCGGCGGGCAACCCGGCACGTACACATCAACCGGCACGATACGATCGCAACCGCGAACAACAGAATATGAATAGTGGTAATAGCCACCGCCATTGGCGCAGGAACCCATAGAAATAACCCATTTGGGCTCTGGCATCTGGTCGTAGACCTTGCGCAGTGCCGGGGCCATCTTGTTGACCAGCGTACCCGCAACGATCATCACGTCCGATTGCCGAGGACTAGGGCGGAAGATCACGCCAAAGCGATCTAGATCGTAACGGGCAGCGCCCGCCTGCATCATTTCGACGGCACAGCAGGCTAGACCAAAGGTCATGGGCCACAAAGAGCCGGTGCGCGCCCAGTTCATCAGATCATCGAGACGGGTAACGACAAAGCCCTTGTCTTCCATACCTTCCTGAATACCAGCTGGCAGCTCTCGCCCCGGTTCCGGATGAGAATTCATCTAATCAAAGACCCCGCATCGCACTAATCCCATTCGAGCGCTCCCTTTTTCCACTCGTAAATAAAGCCCACGACCAATACACCGAGGAAAATCAGCATGGCAACCATGCCAAAGACACCAATGGTGTCTAAAGCGACAGCCCAGGGAAATAGAAACGCAATTTCGAGATCGAAGACGATAAAAAGAATGGCCACTAAGTAATAGCGGACATCGAACTTCAACCGAGAATCTTCAAACGGCTCAAAGCCGCATTCGTAAGGAGAGAGTTTGGCGTCAGATTTTTCGCCGCTACCGAGCACAAATCCGAGCGAAAGAAGCACCAAGCCAATACCAGTAGCTATACATAAAAACAACAGAGCAGGAACATAATTCTCTAAAAGCATCCGTGACTCACGCAGACTTGATTAACTGATAGTAACAGTCCGTTAGCGAAAGGCAACAGCCAGCAACGAACAATAAAAACTGATCCTTTTTAATGGTCGCGCATGCATTTAGAGTGAAGAAAAATAACCTCAAAAAAGGTCGTGCCATTTGGTACGACCCTCTGGATATGTCAAATGAAAACCTGCCTGAAACCCGGCAATTGGTAGCAGACAAAACACCTACCCCAAATGGGGTGAGCCTTCTTTTGTGCCGGGAAGTTCGGCAATCGGCGGCAAAAAAATACCCCGGTCAGGCGAAGCCCAACCGGGGGGGTTTTTTGGTGCGGATAGCCGGACTCGAACCGGCACGGGTTGCCCCACAGCCCCC
>CBDTTT010000229.1:0-3500 GCA_965363345.1 uncultured Chromatiales bacterium | reverse complement strand
GATGCCGGCGTTGTAGTGGGTTTGAGTTGGGGGTGTGTTGCCCTCGCGCTGATTGGCATTCGTGCCTTCATAAGCGGGCAGGCTCCGGTACCGCATCAGGTGCCCGAGAAGTAGTTGTATTGGAGAGAGCTGTGAGTAAAGAGGGTTTGAGTCACGTGGACGCCAACAATCAACCGACGATGGTTGATGTGGGCGCGAAAGCCGTTACGGCACGCACGGCATTGGCACGTTCGATTGTTGAATTGCCTGCCGAGGTCAGAGTAGCAATCTCAGGTGATGAGATCGTGACTAAAAAAGGGCCTGTTTTTCAGACGGCGATTATCGCCGGAACGATGGCGGCCAAGAAAACTCACGAACTTATTCCGTTTTGTCACCCGCTCGGTCTGGAGCGTTGTAAGTTCAATATCGAACTTCAGGATAACGGTGACGTTGTCATTGATTGTGAGGTTGGCTTAAGTCACAAAACCGGTGTCGAGATGGAAGCCCTGACAGGTGCCAGCATCGCAGCGCTCACCATCTACGATATGTGCAAGGCGTTGTCGCACGATATTGTTATTCGTGAAACACGGCTGATTAGCAAAACCGGTGGCAAGAGCGACTACCGGGCAGCTGAATAGACTTTGGTGACAGACGTTAAAGGTCTGATTTTGGCCGGAGGGCGTAGCTCCCGGTTTGGTAGCGATAAGGCCGCCGTGGTGCTGCATCAGCAGCCGCAACTCGATTTTCTGACAGACTTGCTTGGTGAGTTGCTGTCAGAGGTGTTCGTCAGTATTCGCGCGGAGCAGGGCGGAGAGCCTTTGCGGGCGGGTCATCCGCAGATTCATGACATCTATCAGGGCTTTGGTCCGGCTGGCGGTTTGCTTGCGGCCCATGCTCATGATCCCGACTGTGCCTGGCTGGTTGTTGCTTGCGATATGCCGCTGCTGAGAGCCGATATCATCCGTGAATTGTTGAAGCAGCGTGATCCCGCGAGAGCGGCTACGGCATACGCTAGTGGTGATGGTGAGCCTGAACCATTGTGTGCTATCTATGAACCCGCTACTCTTGCATCTTTCCAGAGCACTATTAAGGCTGAGCTTGGTTTAGCCGCTGATATTAGTGCCGCTAAGGACCTCCGTGTTCCCGGACCAAAACGCTTGTTGCGTGATGCCGATACAAAGCTTATCCGTGTGTCGTCAGAGTCTGGTTTGCAGAGTTTTAATACACCCGATGAGTTAGCTGCGATACGCTCTCATCCTGATTTTGATCAGAGTTAAATTATGAGTGATGCGAATATACCCGACCGTAAAGAAGCAGAAGAAGCTGTAAGAACGCTGCTGCGCTTTATTGGCGAAGACGATACCCGCAAGGGTTTACTGCGAACGCCGACACGGGTTCTGAATTGTTATGAAGAGTGGTTTGGCGGCTATAAGCTCGACCCTAGTGAGATTCTCGGTACATCATTTCCCGATGCTGAGGGTTACGACGATATCGTCGTATTGAAAAATATCGACTTCGAATCGCATTGCGAGCATCACATCGCACCCTTTATCGGTAAAGCGCATATTGCCTACCTGCCATCCGACCGGGTCGTCGGTGTGAGCAAGTTGGTTAAGGTGGTGCAGGCCTTCTCAAAACGCCTGCAGGTTCAGGAAAAGCTGACCAAACAGATCGCCGACTGCATTAATGACGTGCTTAAGCCGAGAGGCCTAGCCGTTATTCTTGAGGCTCAGCATGAGTGTATGACCACCCGTGGCGTCTATAAGAAGGACATAAAAATGGTTACCAACGCCATGCGCGGCGTATTTGCCGATGACCCGGCAGTTCGCGCTGAGTTTATGGAATTGGTATACGGCAACAAAAGCTAAAACAGCATTAATTTGGCTGCTATATAATAAGTTATCAGCTTTAATTCGGCATTGAGCCGCATCATCAGGAAATGCATTAATGGGACATGTAGTAGCGACGATTGAAGATGCACGGGCACTTGAAGGAACCGAGGTTGGTTGCTCTGAATGGGTGCTGGTTGATCAGGAGCGCATTAACAAGTTTGCTGAAGCCACTGACGATTTTCAGTGGATTCATCTTGATGCTGAGCGCTGCGCCAAAGAGCTTCCCATTGGTACGACTATTGCACACGGTTATCTGACTATTTCACTTATCCCGAAATTGATCGAGGGCTTCATCGATTTCGTCGATCTTGAACGCGTCATTAATTACGGTATGAACAAAGTTCGTTTTAAAGCGATGGTTCCTGTAAACAGCATGGTTAGGGTGCGCGCTCACTTAAAGACTGCACGCAAACGCGCTGGCGCGCTGCAGTTTATTCTCAATATTAGCGTTGAGGTAGAAGGGCAAAAGCGCCCGGCTTGTCAAGCCGAGACTATAGCTTTGTATTTCCTCAAAGGCGTCTAAGACGCTTTTCGCGCTGCTCTTGCCTGCTCTATTTTCCTTGGCTATTTAAGCAGTAAATCCTTCCACGCAAGGATGCGTTCAGCATTCTTGCCCATGTCACCTTTGCCCATCCGGGATTTAGAACGGATGTCGATAGCAATGGCATTGTCATCATCCCGCAGACGAATTACGACATCATCTTTGAAACCGACGTAGCCTGTTGAGGCGACGGCCTCGATTCTGCCTTCGGTAGGTTCGTTTGCAACAATCTCCCAGCCCATTGCTTCAGTTGCAGCCACCGCTTTTGCAAAGGCGCTAGCGTAACTTTCCTGTAGGACAATGGTTTTGATTTCGGGGAAAGCCGCTATCTGCAATTCAGCAGATCCGTCATTCAGATATTCGGGGGGATTGGGGGCATTGCCCGCTTCTCGCAGCGCCACTACAGCAACGAAGGCAGGTGGGTTGGCAACGTCGGTGGTTACATCATGAATTGCCGGCGCGCCTCGCGAACCATTGATGGTTGAAACGTTCATGCCGATAATGCCAACTCCTGCTAAGACAACTAGCCAGGTCGTTAGCGTGCTCTGCAAAGCATTATCTTTACGGTTACTGAGCAAGGCGCGTATCGCGATAATCAGTGCGATAAACAGCAGCAGCGAAGCGATAGTGAAACCGAGCATTCCGATCATGGGTGAGAACACGCCGGCTTTTGCCAGTGGCCCACTTAATGCGATCAGTGCCAGACCAACAATTGCGAGCGCGTGCGCACGTTTACTTTGTCGGATTGCTTTGGGAGGGGTGCCTGCGGTAGCGCCTGAGTCTGTCATGCCATGCTCCTGATGAGTTGAGCGGAAATCTTAATTTGGACCCTGAGTATGACACCGGATGACATATTGCCCAAGTCTGCTACTGTCTTGTACCTGTGCCGACGTTTGACTGTGCAATCGATACCGAAGTATTAATGAGGTTTATACATGGATCCTATTCTCAAAGGCTTAGTGCAACTACTTGATCTCGAAAGAATTGAAGAGAATATTTTTCGTGGCGAGTCGCGGGATATCGGCACGCCGCAGGTGTTTGGTGGGCAGGTGTTGGGTCAGGCGCTGAGTGCTGCTTCGCAGACGCTA
>CBDTTT010000228.1:0-3505 GCA_965363345.1 uncultured Chromatiales bacterium | reverse complement strand
CGCCACCTTCGGGGCAGGCCCAGTTAATATTCTGGGCAGGATCTTTAATATCACAGGTTTTACAGTGCACACAGTTCTGCGCATTGATCTTGAACTTCTGCTTACCGCCCTCTTCAACAATTTCATATACACCGGCCGGGCAATAACGCGTTGCAGGCTCGCCAAACTTCGGCAAGTTCTGCTCCAATGGAATGGATGCATCGGCCAGCTTCAGATGCACGGGCTGATCTTCCTCATGGTTGGTACTTGAGAGATAAACCGACGACAGCAAATCAAAACTCAACTTGCCATCCGGTGCCGGGTAATCAATTGGCTTCGCTTTGCTAATATCAGTAAGCGCTGCGTAATCCGGATCAGGACTATGCATCGTGAAAGGTAGCTTGCCGCGGAAAATGGTCTGATCAATCCAGATAAGCGGTGAACCAATCAACGTACCGAACTTGTGCAGAATCGGGCCATAGTTGCGGGCACGCCAGAGTTCTTCGTACGCCCAGGATGATGTGATGCGCTGCAGGTAATCAGTACCTGTATCAAACGGCTCTTCTTTCTGCAATGTTTCGAAAACACTCTCAGCCGCCAACATGCCGGTTTTCATTGCCGTATGTGAGCCTTTTATCTTGGCACCGTTCAAGAAGCCCGCCTCGCAACCTGCGAACAACCCACCCGGGAACGACAACTCAGGCAGTGACTGTAAGCCACCCTTATTCACCGCACGTGCGCCATAAGAAATGCGCTTACCGCCCTCGAGGTACTGGCTTATTTTCGGGTTATGCTTCCAACGCTGGAATTCTTTATAAGGATTCATGTTGGGGTTGGAATAATTAAGCGCAATAATGAAACCGCAGTACACCAGATTGTCTTTAGCGTGATACAGGAAGCCGCCACCTTCAGTGTGACTATCCATCGGCCAGCCAAAGCTGTGCACAACCTTACCGGCTTCGTGTTTAGCGGGATCAATCTCCCAAATTTCTTTAATGCCGATACCGTAGTGCTGCGGATCGCCACTGGCACGCAAATTGAATTCTGACTCCAACTTCTTGCCCAAACTGCCGCGACAGCCTTCAGCAAAAATTGTTAGGGGTGCTCGCAGTTCATAACCCGCCTCGAACGCCGGCTTTTGTGAACCGTCTTCGGCAATACCCATATCACCGGTAATTACGCCGGCCACTTTGCCATCTTCGAGAATGACATCGGATGCAGGAAAACCGGGGAAGATATTCACGCCCATATTTTCAGCTTGCTCACCCAACCACTGACAAACTTCGCCCAATGACACGATGTAGTTGCCTTCGTTGTGCATCGGACGGGGAATAAATAGATTAGGAACTTTGATAGCGCCATCTGGGCCAGACATAAAATAGAAGTCATCACCGGTCACTTTGGTTTTGACCGGAGTATCCATTTCTTTCCAGTTAGGAAAGAGCTCATCCAGAGCTGTCGTTTCAAGCACAGCTCCAGAGAGAATATGCCCACCCACCTCGGCGGCTTTTTCAACCACGCAGATGTTCATTTCCCGGCCAGCTTCTTCGCCAAGTTGCATCAACCGAATTGCTGCGGACAAACCACAAGGACCCGCACCCACAATTACGGCATCAAATTCCATTTGTTCACGTTCAGACACTTTCTATTCCTGTGCTTGCGGGTATAACACCCGACTGATGACTTTCGATCTAAAACCAAGGGGATCACTATTAACTAGTGCGGCAGCATTGTAGCACCGCTAAAGTCATTTTAAGGCAGGGCTTGGCTGTCAGGCGGGCTTGAGAATAAAATTGTACAACCCCAGTAACTTTTGATGCATTCTCTATTCATGCCCGACCACTCCAAACATGAAGCGCTGTACCTCATGCGCATGGCAGAAATGGGGCTGGAACCCGATGCCGCACAGCTAGAAGCCATACAGGGCCTGGCTCGTGTGCATGCAGGTCTGTTTGAAGGCAGGCCCCGCACGGGCATGATAGATAGCATCAAGCAGAAGTTTTTTGGTGCAGGTCCTGTGCCGTCACCGGTTCTGGGCTTATATATGTGGGGCGGAGTCGGCCGCGGTAAAACGACGCTCATGGATTTGTTTTTCGACTCACTGCCCTTCGATGACAAACTTCGCTATCACTTCCACCGGATGATGTATCGGGTTCACAACCGACTTAAAGAACTTGATAACGTCGAAGACCCTATCCAGATTGTAGCCGATGAATTCGCTGATCAAGCTCGGGTTATATGCTTTGATGAGTTCTTCGTCTCAGACATCGGTGACGCGATGATTTTGGGCCGCTTGATGCAGGCGCTGTTCGAGCGTCATGTGACATTGGTTGCGACGTCCAACATACCGCCGGACAACCTCTATGCAGGAGGCCTGCAACGCCAGCGCTTCTTACCTTGCATCGCACTTATCGAAACACATACGCAAGTGCTGCAAGTTGATTCCGATGTCGACTACCGCTTGCGGGTACTTGAACAAGCCGAGATTTATCATTCACCACTGGATGCAACAGCCAACGATAACCTGCAAAACTATTTCAATCAGATAGCGCCGGATGAAGGCAGCAAGGGGCAGGACATCGAAATTCTCGGACGCAACCTCACCACCATCCGTCGTGCTGATGGCATCGCCTGGTTTAGTTTCCACACCCTCTGCGACGGACCACGCAGCAAAGACGATTACATCGAATTGGCACGTACGTTCTCCACTCTGCTGCTCTCCAGCGTGCCGCAAATGGGTATTGAGCAGGAAGACCAGGCACGCCGTTTTATTGCGCTCGTCGATGAATTTTACGACCGCCGCGTCAAACTCATTATTTCTGCCGCAGAGCCAATCAACGAACTCTATAAAGGCAAACGCGTTGCCATGGAATTCGAGCGCACCCGCAGCCGCTTACTCGAGATGCAATCAACAGCCTATCTGGCTGAAGCGCATCTGCCATAGCTCGTCATCCTCGCCGCCATATAGTTGTTCTTAAGTGGCTTATCCGTATTGGGGTTACGAGGCCGTCTCAGGTAGAATTAATCCTTTAGACCACTATAAAAAGAAGGGACGACATGACGGGCAAGCTGGTTTTATGCCGCCACGGGCAAAGCGAATGGAACAAACAAAACCTGTTTACAGGCTGGTATGACATAGGTCTTACCGAGCAAGGGCGTGCAGAAGCCATCGCCGCCGGACAGGAACTGGCCAAACTGGGTATCAAGTTTGATGTGGCTTACACCTCGGTACTGAAGCGCGCCATCCGCACCCTTTGGTACGTGCTGGAAGAAATGGATCAGATCTGGATTCCGGTGTATCGTGATTACCGCCTGAATGAACGTAGCTACGGCGCGTTACAGGGTTTGAACAAAGCCGAGACAGCAGCCAAGTACGGCGATGAGCAGGTGCACATCTGGCGTCGCAGCTACGACATCCCTCCTCCGGAACTCGAAGAGAGCGATGAACGCCATCCTAGTCACGACCCCCGTTATGCAGGCATAGCCAACATACCGGCCAGCGAGTCACTTAAGACGACGCTTGAGC
>CBDTTT010000227.1:0-3520 GCA_965363345.1 uncultured Chromatiales bacterium | reverse complement strand
TTCAGATTAGTTCTAATGGTTAAAGCAATCACTTTTCCACTATTCTAAGCCCTACTGATAATGGCCAAGGTCGCCTATGGGTCGGAATTTCTCGTTCAAGTAACTTTCACGAAGGTCCGCTATCAAAAATTTCACCGAACCCTCAATAGCGGACCTTTGGATATACAGAGCGAAGGCGAATATGCGGCCATGAACGGACTATCGAGAAAAATAATGCAACATAGAAAAACACCCGGACAAATGACCAAATAATTCAAATCACCCAATCATCCACATCAAAGGCCACTAACCTTTCATGGTGGTATTCTTCACAGCGCACACGTAAAAAACCCTGTTCCAGCCTGCCGCATTTAGGTAAGCATCGAATTCTTTTTTTTATGCGTCGGCAGGTCTTTACCCTGACTTTCCATATAGGCGAGAAACTCAGGATAATACGTTTATGAGAAATTGAAAGCCTGACCATTAGGCATTGTTTTGCTAAGATGTTGTTTTGATGGATATTTAACAGGCTGATCATGCTTTCACATACAGACAGACCCAATGTGGCGTCCACATTATGGATTATTACTCAACTTGAGCTGGAGCGTCTTTTTGCGAGTCGTATAGGCTGGTTATATTTGTCGGCATTTGGTTTTTTTTGGTATGTGTTGCTGCGATATGTCATTTTTAATATCTCGAGTTTTCTTTCGCAGCAGAATATGAACGGTCACGACTGGTCCGGAACGGTTTTTTCGACCTATTTTAATGTTGGTCTATATGTATTTCCCTTGTTGTGTATTTTTATCGCGGCCAATCAGACTGGGGCTGATCGTGAGCGTGGTACGCTGCGATTTATTATGTTGCGATGTAACCGGGCTTCATTATTCTTTGGACGTTTTTTATCACAGGTACTGATTCAGTGCATTTTAATTGCAGCAACCTTGTTAAGCACGCTTGCTGTCGTGTTTTACAATGTCGGATTTTCTTTATTAGCATTAAGTAATGCCCTGATTATGGCAGTGAATCTAGGGCTGGTGTTGCTACCCTTTATTGCCATGATGTCATTGTTATCAGCAGTGGTAAAATCACCGCGTCAGGCAAGCTTGATTGCGGGTTTAATTTGGGGATTGGCAACAGCGATCATTACCGGCTTGAGTCATTATTTTCCTTTTTTAGAGCCTTTGAAAATGATTGTTCCGGGTATGCAATTTGATGCCCTGACAGATCTTGAAGGAGCGGCTATGTTTTCGCTGTCTTACATACCGATTTTACAATGTGCGGTGTTGTTAACCGCCGGGCATTATGTGATGAAGAGGGCTTCACTATGAGTTCTTTAATTCAGTGTGAAAATTTGAGCAAGTTTTATGCCGGCAAACGTGCAGTTGATGCGGTGAGTTTTGAGTGTCAGGCGGGTGAGCCTATTGCATTGGTTGGTCCTAACGGTGCCGGTAAAACGACGCTGTTTAGTATTTTATGTGCTTACCTGAGCCCATCTTCCGGTTCGGTTCGTGTATTGGGACATGAGCCTGGTTCATCGGCCTTGTTGGGTGAGGTGGCGGCGTTGCCGCAAGATGCCCAGTTTGATCCTGCTTTTTCAATAAGCCGGCAGTTGGCATTTTATGCCGAGTTGCAAGGATTTAACCGTAAACAGGCTAAAGAAGAGGCTTTACGAGTGCTGGGTTTGATGGATCTTTCTAATTCAGCTTCGGCTTACCCGGCGGCGTTAAGCCATGGCATGCGTAAGCGTGCAGCGATTGCGCAGGCTTTGATTGGTAACCCAAAGCTTGTATTGTTAGATGAACCTACAGCGGGTCTTGACCCTGCCAATGCAAAAAATATTCGCCAGCAAATAGCGGCTATTTCCGGTGACACTACCTTTGTTATTAGCTCGCATAATCTTCAGGAACTGGAGCGTCTGTGCGACACGGTGCTTTATCTTGAAAATGGGCAGTTACAGCAAACAACTCCCGAGATCGATAAAGAGGTTGAGAGTTATATTACCCTGCATATGGTGAATGTTGACCGTGAGCGATTCATTGCTGATATTTCTACGATGGATTCTGTATTATCGGTAGGTAGTGATCAGAAGAATGAGTTTGTTGTGCGCTATGATGCCGAGAAAGCGCCAGATCTTGATCAGCAGTTATTACAACGATTGGCGGGGCAATCCTGGGATTATCGCCGTTTGATTAAAGGTAAGACGCTGGAAGAACGTCTTTTCTCCTAGTTAATTTATTGATAATTTCTTTGTCGGGATAAAGCCCGACTTATGTGCAAGTGTTGATGACTTGTAGGAGCGGGCTCCTGTCCGCGAACAGCTTGTTGGATAACCATTCGCGGAAGGATTCCGCTCTTTTTTTCCTTTCATATTACTGAAAAGTCATGATTGACTTACATCAGGTACGGTACTTTTATAAATCAGTAGAATCTCCCACTAATTTACTTGGTTTTATTGCTAGTACCTGATGGGGGTTGTTTTGAGCGAATTTCTAATTGAATCACATAGTGACACACTGCAAGAGATTATGCGGTCGATGTGTAAAGGTGAGTTACCTACAGAGTTTGTACTGTCAACTTAAGTAGATTAATAGTAATTTTAATCAAAAATGAACCTGTAACGTATTCATTCCTGGTTTAGATGAGACAGAATTTTCAAGAAAATTGCTGCAATTTAAGTTAAGTTGACAGTACCATTTTTTCTATCTCAGTCGCCTCCCAGAACCAGGGGCCATAATCAATAAAGAGTTCCTGCCCCTTCAGTATTCTTTTGATTGCAACAACCCGTGCTGTTTTCCAGCGGGTAGATACTACGAATCGAGTATTGGGCTCATCACTATGATTTAAATAGCGTGTATAACAGGCCGCATCACCTTCAGAGACGATATTACAATCCTTACAGACCATTAACATATAATGCGAGGTATTGTATGGCTCGGCATAGGCCTCATCATCTGTGACGACAATGCCGGTGTAAGAACCAATTGTGTCATCCTTATAGATCGTTTTACAGGCGAACAAGCCCATGCCGATACCCAGTATTGAAGATGTCTTTAACTCAAAATCCTCTTCACATAAGACACTCTTTTTTCTCTTCATAGCTGAATAAAATCCGATCTTAATACTTAATTAGCGGCGTAACGAACTGATTCAGTTATTATTCCTTTCTCCAACGCAGACTGGGCCAGTTCTTAAATTCTCCTGACCAGGCAGAAATACTATCCTAAACCAACATCATAATTATAAGCATAAGCATAAGCATAAGAAGTATAAACACTCTTTCTAACCATGGCCAAACTTACCTACCACAATAAATTACTCCCCTCTCTACAACCAGCCAATAAACGATATTTTTTACAGATGTACGACAGTCCGGTATAGGGTCGACAACGCCCTATCAGCTTAGTATCTCGACCGCGAATATACGGCACACAACAGACAGTCGACACAAACAAAAACGGCTCCCTAAGGAGCCGCATTTGATTAATATTTAATCGTTATGCTTTCTTACGTCTAGCGACTCCGACTAAACCTAAAAGACCTG
>CBDTTT010000226.1:0-3526 GCA_965363345.1 uncultured Chromatiales bacterium | reverse complement strand
TGAACCCTTATTCGACAACCGTTTCAAGGTGGTCGACAAGCGCATCGTGGGTGGGCGACACCTTAAGTTGAAGCTGCAGCCTGAGGGTTCATTGCAGCCCTTCGATGCCATCGCCTTTAACCGCGACGAATTGCCGCGACGTGAGACGGGCAGCACCGACGGACTATATCGGGTGGCTTATCGTCTGGATGTGAACGAGTTTCGTGGGCGTCGCACGGTGCAACTGGTTGTGGAACATATGCAATCCGACTAGCATCGCCATTCTTGTATTAAGTATTGACGGATTAACGAAGAACCATGGAAACGGCCCAGCTTAAAGCCAGTCTCAATGATCTACTCGAGCGCTCTGATGCGTTGAGGGGGTACCTTTGACTTCGATGGCAAACAGGAACGTTTGGAACTCGTTAATCAGGAGCTCGAAGACCCTGAGGTCTGGAGCGATCCCAAGCGTGCCGAGGGCCTAAATAAAGAGCGTTCACAGCTCGAAAAAGTTGTCGCAATTTTGCAGAACGCAGGGCAGTCGGTTACCGATGCACTTGAGTTGTTGCAGATGGCCGAAGAAGAGGACGATCAGGATACGCTGGATAGCGTGATTGCTGATCAGGAATCTTTGCAGACCGATATCGAGAAGCTCGAGTTCCAACGGATGTTTTCAGGGAAGGCTGATTCGGCCAATGCCTTCCTCGATATTCAATCGGGTTCCGGTGGCACCGAAGCACAGGATTGGGCCGAGATGTTGCTGCGCATGTACCTGCGTTGGGCGGAACAAAACGGTTTTGAGGCTGAACTGATCGAGGCTTCCTCCGGTGACGTCGCCGGTGTTAAGAGTGCGACGGTGCATGTGAAAGGCGAAAATGCTTTTGGCTGGTTACGCACCGAAACCGGCGTACATCGTCTAGTTCGTAAGTCACCTTTTGATTCGAGCAATCGCCGTCATACCTCATTTTCTTCCGTATTTGTGTCTCCCGAAGTGGATGACGATATCGAAATCGAGATTAACCCGGCTGATATACGCATTGATGTCTACCGCGCGAGTGGCGCCGGTGGTCAGCATGTGAACAAAACCGAATCGGCAGTGCGTATTACGCATGTACCGACAAATATTGTGGTGCAGTGTCAGAATGACCGTTCGCAACACAAGAACAAAGATACGGCGATGAAGCAGCTGAAGGCCAAGCTGTATGAGCACGAACAAGCCAAACGTAACGATGAGGCGCGAACCGTAGAAGACTCGAAGTCGGATATCGGTTGGGGCAGTCAGATTCGCTCGTATGTGCTCGATCAATCGCGTATTAAAGATTTACGTACCGGTGTTGAAACCGGAAATACCGATGCCGTGTTAAACGGTTCCTTAAATCAATTTATTGAAGCCAGCCTGAAGCAGGGCGTATAGACGCAGATACTATGTCAGACGATAAAAACCAAATACCCGTTGATGAAAACAAACTTGTTGCCGAGCGGCGCCAGAAGCTGGATGCCTTGCGTGAAGGCGGTTTTGAGTTTCCTAATCAGTATCGCCGTAACGCCTTAGCAGGTCAGCTACATGCTACCTATGCCGAGCATTCTAAAGAGGCTCTTGAAGAAGAGGCTATAGAAGTTCAGGTTGGCGGTCGCATGATGACCCGCCGTATTATGGGTAAGGCGAGTTTTGCAACGTTTCAGGATCGCAGCGGCAAGTTGCAGTTATTCTTGCAGCGCGATGGTATTGGCGAAGACGTCTATAAGAGTTTCAAGACCTGGGACCTGGGCGATATTATCTGGGCGCGCGGTCTATTGTTCCGCACGAAAACCGGCGAGCTGTCGGTAAAAGTGATTGAGCTGCAGTTGCTGACAAAATCGCTGCGACCTTTACCTGATAAATTCCACGGCTTGTCCGATCAGGAAACCCGTTATCGTCAGCGTTATGTCGACCTAATCATGAGTGAAGAGACGCGTGAGGTTTTTACCCGTCGCTCACAAATCGTCAAACACATTCGTTCGTATCTTGATGCGATGGATTTTCTCGAAGTAGAAACCCCGATGATGCATGCGATTCCCGGTGGTGCAGTAGCGCGACCATTTATTACGCATCACAATGCATTAGATGCCGAGTTCTATCTGCGTATTGCCCCTGAGCTGTATCTGAAGCGTTTGGTTGTTGGCGGCTTTGAGCGTGTCTATGAAATCAACCGCAGCTTCCGCAACGAAGGTGTGTCGACGAGGCACAACCCTGAGTTCACGATGCTTGAGCTGTATATGGCCTATGCCGATGAGCAGAACTTGATGGATCTGCTTGAGAACATGTTCCGTGGTGTGAGTGAGGCGGTGCTGGGCACAACCACAGTGACTTATGACGGGCGTGAATACGATCTGTCGAAGCCGTTTAAGCGGATGTCGGTCGAAGAGTCTGTGATGGTTTTCAATCCGGATCTGGATGCCGGCAAACTGCGTGACCGTGATTACCTGGTAGCGGTATGCGAACGCATGGAGATTCATGTTGAGGACGGTTACGGTAACGGCAAGTTATTGTTGGAAGTGTTTGAGAAGACCGTTGAAGACAAGTTATTTGAACCGACCTTTATTACGGGTTATCCGGCCGAGGTGTCACCGTTAGCGCGTCGTACTACGGATGACTCTTGGTTGACTGACCGCTTTGAATTCTTCGTGCACGGTCGTGAACTGGCCAATGGTTTTGCTGAGTTGAACGATGCCGAAGATCAGGCGGAGCGCTTCCGTCATCAGGTAGAGCAGAAAGATGCTGGCGATGATGAAGCGATGTTCTACGATGCCGACTACATTAATGCGTTGGAGATTGGACTGCCACCAACCGCAGGCTTGGGTATTGGTATCGATCGTCTCGTGATGTTTCTGACCGATTCTCCTTCGATACGTGATGTGCTGTTGTTCCCGCATTTGAGAAAACTGCAAGATTAGTTAGTCCGCAGATCACATATAAATAAGCCCGCTTCGGCGGGTTTTTTTATGTGTGATCTATTGAGTGTTGAGATATGGCTTGCTCTGATGCCCACGGCATGAGGGTCAATACGCACCATGGGAGTGGACCGGATTGTCTTTCTCACTGTTACCCAAGGCATCTGTCAATTATGGTTGGTGTATGAGTTTACGTATTGCCGTTATTCACACAACGCTTTTTCTAAGTCTGCTATGGGCCTTTGTGGTCGGCTCTGTGGCTGTCGCCGCTTCTGTGTTCTCGACGGATGATGGTGCGTCTTTGAATTTCGACGAACTTATGTTGGCCGTTCAACAGGCCGATGTGATCGTTATCGGTGAAACCCATACCGACGCAAACGGACATCGCTGGCAACGGGAGTTCTTACGTGAGCTTGTGACACAGGATATTTCTTTTAGTTTGTCTTTAGAAGAATTTGATCGCGGTCAGCAGTCGGCATTGGATGAATACTCGGCCGGGAAGATCGATGGTGAGGCACTAAAAAGTGTTCGTGCATTTGTGGGTCCTTCAATCCGTGACAATTGGCTTGAGTGGTATTTACCCAAGTTGCAGATAGCCCGCGATGCAGAGGTCGAT
>CBDTTT010000225.1:0-3530 GCA_965363345.1 uncultured Chromatiales bacterium | reverse complement strand
TTGCTGATCGATCCTATGAGTTATCAGTACCTGATAGGTGCTGAGATTGACTATAAAGACGATATCAGTGGTGCGCAGTTCGTGATTCGCAATCCTAATGCCCAGACTACCTGCGGTTGCGGGTCTTCGTTCTCGGTTTAACCCCCTGCCTTACTAAATACATCCGGTGACTTCAGACTCTCTGGTAGAAGCCTTCGATCCCGAGCTTGCGAACAGCTATTTTGCTGCGGTTGATCTTGGATCCAATAGTTTTCATCTGATTGTGGCCCGCTACAGTCATGGGCAATTGGTGATTGTCGATCGCTTGCGCGAGATGGTTCAGCTTCGGATGGGGCTGGATAAGAAAAATCACTTAGCCCCTGAGGTCCGTCAGCGCGCGCTAGGTTGCCTATCCCGGTTTGGTGAGAGATTGCGAGATATCCCAGCATCGCAACTTAGGGTTGTCGGCACTAATACTCTGCGTGAGTTGCGTGATAACGGTAGCTTCCTTTCTGAGGCCGAAATGGCCTTGGGTAATTCCATCGATGTGATATCCGGCATAGAAGAGGCGCGTCTTGTCTATCTCGGTGCGCTGACGAGCATGCCATTGGAGGATGCACGTTCTCTAGTGGTCGATATTGGTGGCGGCAGCACAGAGATTATCATCGGACACGGCAGCAGCCCGCTTGCCCTAGAAAGCCTTGAAATGGGCTGTGTGTCCTATAGTCAGAAATACTTTCCGAATGGCAAATTGAGCCAGGTGCGTTTTCGCCGGGCGCGATTAGCCGCCAGATCTGAGCTCAGGGGCTTGGCTCATAAGTTGGTTGGCTATGAGTGGGCCGATGCAATCGGTACATCAGGTACAGCAAGAGCGATTGGTGCGATCCTTCACGAAATTGATGCATCAGCGCAGGGAATATCGCGTTCAGGAATGAAGGCATTGATGCAGACGTGTATTGAAACGGGGCACGCCGATAACCTGGACCTTGAAGGCTTGTCATCTAAGCGGGCTGCCGTCTTTCCTGGCGGGCTCGCAATTATGATTGAGGTGTTTAAACAATTTGATATCGAATCGATGTCGATTGCGGAGGGCTCTCTGCGTGAGGGTATTCTGTATGAGCTTCTTGGTCGTTACTCCGATGAAGATGCTCGTGTTGGCTCTGTGCGCGCAATGTCGGCTAGGTATCATGTCGATGAGGTGCATGCGGCGCGTGTTGCTGAGACAGCTCTGAAGCTTTTTGATCAGATTGAAGCTGGGTTAACGCTCGATAGTTATGACTATCGAAAGTTGCTTGAGTGGGCCGCGTCGCTGCACGAGGTGGGTCTCGATATCGCCCACTCTCGATATCATGTGCACGGTGCATATTTGTTGCGCCATTCAGATATGCCCGGATTTACCCAGCGCGAGCAATTGATTTTATCGGTGTTAGTTGCTCAGCATCGCAGAAAGATTAAGACAGATCTCATTAATGAGCTGCCTAAGAATAATCGCAAGTCAGTCGTATGGCTTATAGTGATTTTGCGCTTGGCTGTGGTACTGAATCGAAGTCGCAGAAATGATGACGTCCCCGATGTTTCAATAATAATTAAAGCAGATGCGCTCGTGTTTCTTTATCCGAAGGGTTGGCTGCAGGAAAACCCTTTGTTAAGGGCTGATCTTAGCGAAGAGCGGCGCTACCTTAAAAAACTCTTTGGTTTAAAGGTGCAGGCTCAGAGTTAAAGGTTTTTTTATTGACTAGAGCTTGGCCTCGGAGTGCATTTCTAGGAATTAACTCTGAGACGATATACAGAATTTCCTCTGCCTCAAAACTTTTAATGATTGCCGAAGTAGCTGCTATTACGCGGTGTTTGTAGGGTGCTGAGTTATGCCCAGAATGCAGGGCTCTTTCGCTCCGGTAACCTTAGGAATATTGCCCGGAATATTGTTTGTTTTTGCCATAGCTAACCAGGCGAAGGCAGCCGCTTCTGTGTAGTCCGGGTCGATACTCCATTCGGAAGTGCTGGATACTCTCGCGTCAGGAACGTGGTGTTCTAAGCGCTCTAATAGCAACCGGTTATGTATTCCACCCCCACACACTATGAGCATCTCTGCGGCAGCTATGCTGGATTTAATGCCCGCTGCGATG
Source organism: uncultured Chromatiales bacterium (assembly GCA_965363345.1). Lineage (GTDB taxonomy): Bacteria > Pseudomonadota > Gammaproteobacteria > Steroidobacterales > JABIQA01. The sequence continues at coordinate 1,425 of CBDTTT010000225.1, read as the reverse complement.
CTGGTTGCCGTTAGCTCACACAATGTGGCCTGGACATCTGCCGGCAAAATATCTTCTTCGGTTTTATCTATGCAGGCTCTCAGCCACTTGCGGTTAAATAGTTCCCGCCCGGTGCTTTTGGGCGGCGGAGTATCGAACCAAGGCTCCGCTAGCATTTGTTTGAGTAGTGCAGCATTGGGTGTGCCACTTCTGCCCCAGTCACCATTCTCATCATATGCTTTGCCCAGATGTTCCAGGGCCCACTCATCCATAAGCGTGTTACCGGGGCCGGTATCAAATCCTCCGACCGAGCCGGATTTCTCCAATACCGTGATATTGGCTATGCCACCGATATTAACGACTACCCGGTTTTCACTGCCACTAGAAAATACTTTCTGATGAAAGGCTGGCACTAATGGTGCACCTTCGCCACCTGACAAGAGGTCCGCTTGGCGAAATTGATTGACTACACTGATGCCAGTGAGATCTGCCAGTATTTGCCCGTTGTCGAGTTGCACACTGAGAGGCGGCTGATGAAACACGGTTTGACCGTGATTACCAATAGCGATCACTTCATTGTTCGTCACCGGACTAGATGTCATCAGTGACTGCTTTAATAGTTGCGCAACGCTCTCAGCGTAACAGTGCGCGAGGTTTTTGCCGAGTTGCTGCGTTGTAAGTGAATCAGGTTCTTCTGCGGCAAGGATCAGTTCGCGTAACTCTGCTTTGAGTTCGCTCGGAAATTGTTGGTGTTGTTGATGCAGAAGGGTGCACTTCTGTTCGCTGCAGTCGGCTATTACCGAGTCAATTCCATCCAGACTAGTGCCGGACATGATGCCTATATAGAGTTGCCGCTGACTCATGATCGGCGGTAGCAGCAATATTTATTGCAGTCGATCTGTGCCACCGGTGTTGCTGGCAAGAATCTGTCGTTGCGAGTCCAGCCTATCTGCCAACTCTGAAGTAGCTCTATCAAAGTCTGCTTTGAGCGATGGATCAAGCGGTTTCGCCATAGGCAGTGCTACCGTGCGAGGGTTCTGGTGGGCCCCATTCTTTCTGTATTCGTAGTGAAGATGAGGGCCGGTCGCGAGCCCGCTCGAACCCACATAGCCTATAACCTGTCCTTGCTTCACACGGCTGCCATTTTTGACTTTTCTGTCGAAGTTCTGCATGTGAGCGTACAAAGTCGTGATATTGCCGCCATGGCTAAGAATAATGGTATTGCCATATCCGCCTTTCTTACCACGGAAGCTTACTTTGCCATCTCCCGCAGCTTTTATTGGAGTACCGCGTGCGGCTGCGTAATCAACCCCTTTATGCGCACGTAGAGTATTAAGTACGGGGTGTCTGCGGTTGGGATTGAAATTTGAACTTACGCGCGAAAACGCGAGGGGTGCTCGCAAAAAGGCTTTGCGGACGCTGTGCCCGTCAGGAGTGTAGTAGCTT
>CBDTTT010000224.1:0-3535 GCA_965363345.1 uncultured Chromatiales bacterium | reverse complement strand
GCCGATGACACTGGTGTAAATCATCTTACGAACACCAGCTTGCTTACCCGCTTCTATCACGTTGCGATGCAACTGCACGCGGTCACCCACACCAACCGGTGATGAAACAAATACAACTGTATCGACTCCGGCAAACGCGGTCACCAGATCATCCACAGAAGCATAATCAGCTTTGCGTGTTTCTACCGTATGCGTGTTCCATGAGGGAAAATCAGCTTTGGACGGGTCGCGTGCGACAGCAATTACATTGCTCTGGCCAGCTGTCTTAATTAACTCTTCAACAACTAGTCTACCCAAGCCGCCGGTAGCCGCGGTTACGGCAACTTTCGGATAATTTGGTGCTTCGTTCATATTAAATTCCGGAGGTTAAGTTACGATTTCATCGACCCGACTTTAGCCCTGTGTCAGAACCTCGCCATGCTCGCGGGTAGCGTGGAACCCAACACTCTCCCACTTGTCCTGCGTGAGGCTTAGCTTGTATTTACTGCTGGCGAGAAACACCGGGTTGCCATCGACATCCAGTGCCATTGACGCCGTTTCACGCTTTGTGAATTCGCGACGAACGATATCATCAGGAAAACTCAACCAACGAGCCGTATGAATTTCAACCGGCTCATACTTAGCTTCGACACCATACTCAGCCTGCAGACGATGAGCGACGATCTCAAACTGCAAACGGCCCACAGCACCCAGCAGCATGCGCCCTAGATCGTTCGTAAACACCTGAACGGCACCTTCTTCGCCGAGCTCTTTCAAACCTTTCGCCAGTTGCTTGGCTTTAAACGGGTCTTCGGGGCGAGCCGACACAAACAGCTCGGGTGCAAAATACGGTATGCCGGTAAAAGTGAGCTGCTCGCCCTGCGACAGGGTGTCACCGATTTGCAGCTGACCGTGGTTATGAATACCGATAATGTCACCGGCGTAAGCTTCTTCACTGGCAACACGTGCGTTAGCCATGAATGTCAGCGCACTGCCGATACGAATCTCGCGACCCAAACGCAGATGCTGTACCTTCAAGCCCGGCTCATACTTGCCCGAACAGATACGGAAAAATGCAATGCGATCACGATGCTTAGGGTCCATGTTTGCCTGAATCTTAAATACAAAACCGGTAAACGGCTCCTCGGCAGGCAGCACATCGCGGGTACTGGCAGCACGAGGCTGCGGCTGGGGTGCCCAGTTAATTAGCGCCGTCAGAACTTCCTGCACACCGAAGTTATTGATGCCCGAACCAAAAAAGACCGGAGTCTGCATTCCCGATAAGAACAGATCGGTATCAAATGGCTCGCTGGCTTCGCGAATCAGCTCAACTTCTTCGCGAAATATCTCAACTTCGTTCGGGTAGTACTCATCCAGCAAGGGGTTATCCACACCAGAAATTGTTTCTTCATCCGTGCCCTGCTTTTCTTTACCGGACGTAAATTTCAGCAGGCGATCTTTCTGCAGGTCATACACACCGCGAAAGGTTTTGCCCATGCCAATCGGCCAGGTAACCGGTGCGCATTCGATCTTTAGTGTGTCTTCGACTTCTTGAAGAATGTCTAAGGGGCCACGAACCTCGCGGTCAAATTTGTTGATGAAAGTAATAATCGGCGTATTACGCAACCGACAGACTTCTAGCAACTTAATGGTTTGTGCTTCCACACCTTTCGCTGCATCGATAACCATTACAGCAGCATCGACAGCCGTCAATACCCGGTAGGTATCTTCAGAGAAATCTTCATGGCCCGGAGTGTCGAGCAGGTTGATAGTCGTGTCGGCATACTCAAACTGCATCACAGAGCTACTTACCGAAATACCACGCTGTTTTTCGATATCCAACCAATCTGAAGTTGCATGACGGGTGGCGCGACGCGCCTTAACGGCACCCGCCTCCTGAATAGCTCCGCCATAGAGCAGCAGCTTTTCAGTTAAGGTCGTCTTGCCCGCATCGGGATGAGAGATGATAGCAAACGTACGTCTCTTCTTGATTTGATTAGATAGATTGCTATCGCTCACGCTTCAAAATCCTAATTTGCACTTGTTTATTAATTTGGCTTTTTGCCTTAGTGGACAAAAAGCCCGCTATCTTAACTTATTAAACTTTCTCAGACGCCTACGAATTCAAGCAACTCTGAGTAATCATGTTTGTCTGCGGCCCTAAGTGCCGCGATATATTGATCACGGCGCTCATTCATACTCTCGAGCCTATAGCCACCGGCCCAATCGATCTCTGGTTCACCCATGAGCTTGGTCAAGACTGCGTCCGCCATGATACGCCCATGACGGCCATTGCCATTGGCAAACGGGTGGATATAGACCAGCTTATGATGAAACCGTGCCGCCAGCTCTTTAGGTGGATACGTATCGTTTTCTATCCAAAAACGAGCATCATCGAACAATTGACGCAATAAAATTGCGATCTGGATGGGGTCTACCCCAATATTCTTTTCCGTTTTTCTAAAGCTCCCTGCCCACTTCCAGACTTTGCCGAAGAGCTGTTTATGCAAATCGCAGACAAAGCTCTCAGTAAGCACATTGGGGCTGCTTTGCTTCTTGAGCCATTGCATCCCTTCAACGATGTTGGCTTGCTCTAGCTGATCGAGCTCGCCGCGGGTTGAAACATGACTAAAGCGAAGTCCCTCCATCTCATCGGGGTCAAGGGACGTTGAGCCATCCGGGTAGTACTTCCCGTCCGTCATGTGTCGCTCCATAAATCAGATGGCATTTTCTCAACCATCTCGGAGGCAATACGATCAATTTCAAAGGCTAGCTGATCTTCACTGAGTGTTTGCGCCTCTAACGCCATCTGGGTTGAGGCACTTCTAACCTGTTCACGCGCCTTTTTAAAAGCACGCTTCTTAATCATCTCTTCAATTTCTTGCTCAGGCACTAGGGCATAGACAAAGCGACAATTCATGGCCGCAGCCATGCTTTGCATCGTCTTGATAGTGACACTACCCGTCAGTTCGCCCTGTTCCGCCTTAGAAACCCGCGATTTGGTCACGCCGAGACGCTTCGCCAGTTGCGTGCCAGACATACCAAGAGCATGGCGAACCGTTCTAAGCCAACCTTCGCGAGGCAAAGAGAAACCACCAAGCTCGTGATAAGCGCGGTTTACCTTGTCTCGATATTGTTTTTCTACGATCCTGTTGATAGCCATTGGTCAACCTTCATGTTTACTTCTTAAATGCTTAAGTAAACATATATATATACTTTTATACTACTATAGTCAACATATATGTTTACTATAGAGGCAGCATCTCGGATGTTTCCCAAGATAAAGGCTCAGATTCATGAAAGCCTGCCTCGCCCCCTGAACCGACCCCTGAATCAAACAGACCTTAGCAGAACATCTTTTAGCCAGACAAAATGGAATAAGGAGAGGCAGACTTAGGCAAGCAAAGATGACAGCCCGAGCCCAAGGTAGACGCCGTTAAAAGGTGGTTGATCCGGGTCATAGCGTGGACTATTCAGCGCTTGCCGCGAAGGTGACAACGCACAGCTCATATCTATGGATTTAAAGGCTTGCCGAATCAATATGGGCGAATCACAT
>CBDTTT010000223.1:0-3546 GCA_965363345.1 uncultured Chromatiales bacterium | reverse complement strand
CGAGCACCTGCTGTCGTATCTCGAAGCTATCGTCAGGGTTTACAACCTGTGGGGTCGTCGCGACAACAAGTACAAAGCCCGGATAAAGATTCTTGTAAATGCCACCGGCATTGAAGAATTCCGCAATCAGGTCGAAGCTGAATGGGATGACACTAAAGATACCGAGCTGCATTTAGATGCAGCAGAGATTGATCGTATTAATGCCTATTTTGCAGCGCCCGCGTATGAACCGCTGCCCGACTATTCGGCAGAACTTGAGGCTCAAGGTGAAACAGACGCAGCCTTCCAGGCTTGGATGAGCAGCAACATCGCACCACATAAAGTAGCAGGCTACAGCATCGTCAACCTGTCATTGAAAGGCCACGACCAGCCCCCCGGTGACATAACTGCAGCACAAATGGATGCGGCAGCCGATCTGGCCGACCAATACAACTTTGGTGAGTTACGGGTGAGTCACCGGCAGAACCTGACATTCACCGACGTGCGCCAACAGGACCTTTACGAACTCTGGCAGAAGCTTGCTGCACTTGGTTTGGCAACACCGAATATCGGTAAGGTATCGGATATTATTGCCTGCCCCGGACTCGATTACTGCGCGCTGGCAAACGCCCGTTCAATTCCAATTGCTGAACGCATCCAGCAGCGCTTTGAAGATATCGACCGATTGCATGAAGTCGGAGAAATCTCACTGAATATTTCGGGCTGCATGAATGCCTGCGGACATCACCATGTCGGCAATATTGGTATTCTCGGTGTCGAGAAGAAAGGCCAGGAGTACTATCAGTTTACGCTCGGCGGCTCTTCGGCGGAAGATGCATCTCTGGGTGACCGGACCGGCCCCGGCTTCTCAACCCATGACGTAGTGGATGCCGTTGAACAAATTCTGAGCACTTACATTGACCAGCGCGATGACGTCGAGGAAACCTTCCTTGAAACCTATCGTCGGGTTGGCATGGCACCATTTAAGGAGGCGCTCTATGGCGCTAATTAAAGACGGCACCGAAGTTAGTGATAGCTTCTCCAATGCCAGTGAACTCGACAGCATTCCGGAAACCGGCGCTGTTATCGTTAGCTTGGAACAATGGCGAGAACATCGTGATGCACTAAGCAATCGTGTGGACGATATCGGTGTTGTACTGAAGAGTGACCAGCATCCTGAATCAATTGCTGATGACATCACACACTTTGCCGTTATCGCACTCGACTTTCCTGCATACGGCGATGGCCGCGCTTATTCGTATGCACGAATTCTTCGCGACCGGTATTCGTTTGATAAAGAGCTGCGTGCAGTGGGCGACGTATTGTTGGAGCAGCTGCACTATATGCATCGCGTTGGATTCAACGCATTTGAGATTGTTGGCGACAACGACCTTGAAGACTGGAAAGTTGCCGCAGCGGATTACACCGTGTGGTATCAACCCACCAACGACGGTCGCAAAACTATTAGCGACCTGCGCCGCAGGTAAATAGCAATGCATGGCTGGCAAATTGGCGATAGCAAAATTATTCGGGTTGTAGAAACCGAAGACACCTCGATGCCAGCCGAAGCTTTGGTGCCTGATGCCAAAGCTGAAAATGTACTGCCTATTAAGTGGTTACAACCTCACTTTATTACTCCTGAAGGCGAACTCATCTCCAGCGTCTTCGCACTGCTGGTTGAGAGTTGTGGCAAACGCATTGTTATCGACACCTGCCTAGGTAACGACAAAGAGCGTATCGTGCCGCAATGGAATATGCGTCAGGGGGATTTTCTTGAACAGATAGCAGCAGCTGGCTTCGACAGAGAGTCTGTCGACTATGTGGTCTGCACTCATCTGCATCCGGATCATGTGGGCTGGAACACCATGCTGGTCGATGGTGAGTGGCAGCCCACCTTCCCTAACGCTCGCTACCTATTCACGCAGGCTGATTGGGACTGGCTGGACAATGCAAAAGTGAGTGCATTGGGCGACTACGCAGGCGACTCAGTGCGTCCTATCTTTGCGAATAATCTCGCTGATTTGTATACGCCCGATTACCAACTTAACGATGAAGTCACGCTTGTCTCAATGCCGGGCCATTCACCCGGACATATTGGCGTATCCATAAAATCAAACGGTCAATCAGCCTTTATTACCGGCGATGTGATTCACCACCCATGCCAACTTGCCCACCCCGAATGGCGCAGTCCTTTCGACTTCGATGGGGACAAAGCACAGGACACACGTGAAGGTTTTCTTAAGGACTACGTCAACAGCGGCACGCTGGTCATAGGTTCACACTTCGCGACCCCTTCTGCCGGCTACGTTGTTGCCGATGGCAACAGCTATCGACTAGACACTAGTAACAAAGACTAGACCAAGGCCCAAAGCCATCATCCGGTCTGCGGGCAATGACATATTTGTGCATGCAAGGGCATCTGAACAGGCAGAAACTTCGAACTGTAGATGGTCATATCTTCACCTTTCTAGCAGACATAACCAACACTTTCCGCTAACAGCAGACTAATTACCCATGGAAACAGATAAAGAGAAACTTCGCGGTAAGTTGATACTTGCACTCGGCATGACCTTGTTCGCAATTGGTCAATCATTGTTGTTTATTGTGGTTGCACCATTTGCCCAATCCATAGGCATGTCAGTAGCCACCTTTGGCATCATCCTCGGCCTTTCGAATCTGCCACTGCTTATTATGTCGCCGTTCTGGGGCAAGAAGAGTGACCAAATCGGACGCCGTCCGGTCTTCCTCATCGGTCTGGTAGGTAGTGGCACAGGTACTCTACTGGTGGCGCTGGCGCTACAGGGTGGCATGAATGGCTGGTATCCGATCGCATTTATCGGGTTCGCCTTCGGGATTGCACGCGCGTTCTACGCGGCTACCGGAGCCGGCATCTACCCAGCAGCATCAGCCTATATGGCCGATGTTACCGAACCATCAAAACGAGCGCAGGGTATGGCCCTTATTGGTGGTGCCAACAGCCTAGGCTCTATTCTCGGCCCGCTACTCGGTGGCGGCCTGGCCTTTATGGGGCTACTGTTTCCGATGTACATCATCGGTTTCATCACCCTTGGTGGTGCGGTGATAGCCTACTTCTTGCTGAAAGAACCCACTCGTCATGTTGATAGCGTAAGCAAGGTCTCGACACTTAAGTTCACCGATCCTCGACTACGCCCATTTCTTATTCTTTGGGCTGCATTTTTTCTGTGCTTTATCGCGCTGAACATTGTTACAGCGTTCTACATCACAGCAAAATTTGGTATCACGGACCCCGCCGAAGTGGCTGCAACTGCGGGTAAAGCATTACTTACACTTGCCGTTGTAATAACCGTCGCTCAAGGCTTGGTATTTCAGGTATTTCGACCTTCTGCGGCTTTGTTGGTAAAGATATTCGGTCCGATTTACGCGGTTTCATTTCTAATTATTGGTCTCGCACCAACAACACTGATCATGTATGCCGGCTATGCCGTTCTTGGTCTTGGGTTTGCCTTTGCTATTCCTGGCCTGAATGGTGGAGCGAGTCTGGCGGTAGAGCCTCATGAGCAAGGTGCGGCAGCGGGCTATTTGGCA
>CBDTTT010000222.1:0-3560 GCA_965363345.1 uncultured Chromatiales bacterium | reverse complement strand
AACCGAAGCCTCGCCAGGACAGATACCGACCGGCCCGCTAGCGACCGAGCCACAATTCCTGGAACTGCTAGAACTCTACAAAGCCGACAAAGGATAGGGTTCACCTTCTTAAGATTGAACCTTGGCGCGCCGCAGACTGGTCGCGTCAGCGCTGCTTATGCCGCTTTTTGGCCTCGTACCCGTAAAATTCGCTCCTATTCTGTAAGCATCGAACGCTTGCCATATACCGGAGCAACACAACATGCAGTCCTTCCGTTCTTTTGTCGACAAGCTGGAAACCAGCGGCGAATTACTTCGCATCACGCGTGAGGTCGATCCTAAGTTTGAACTACCTGCACTGGTGTCTCAATTAGAGAAACGGCTGCAGAAAGCCTATATTTTTGAAAATGTAAAAGGCGCAGAGTTTCCTTACATCGGTGGCTTATATTCGGGGGCCCCACGAATTGCTGAGGCACTGGATATACCAAATGCCGGAGAACTGCGGCATCAGGACTTACAGGGTGTATTTAACAAGGCTATGTTCAACCCTGTTGCTCATATCGTGAAGGATACGGGGTCTGTTAAAGAGGTCATTAAGCTTGGGTCAGAGGCATCTCTGGGCTCGTTACCGATACCGACTTTCTTCGAACTGGATAGCGGACCTTTTATTACTGGTGCCGTTGGCATTAGTCGCCATCCTGATACCGGACAACTGAACGTTGGTTTCTATAGAACCCTCATCCTCGATGACAACACCATGGTCATTAATGCAAGTTCGATGAGTGATCTCCGGAAAATCTACGCCGCATATGAAGAGCGAGGCGAAGAGATGTCGATGGCAATGTGCATTGGTGTTCCGCCTGCAATAACCTTCTGCGCCTCTGGCAAGCATCCTCCGGGCGTATCTGAACTTGATGTTGCCGGCGCCCTGCAAGGTGCACCAATTGAAATGGTGCAGGCAGAAACCAGTGACCTGCTTGTTCCGGCAGATGCAGAGATTGTTATTGAGGTTAAGGTAAACTTCGCCAAAAAAATGGAGAACACGCTAGGCGAATTTGCGGATCAATACGGTCCGGAGACTGCACCAGTAAGTACATTGGCAGCTATCACGCATCGTAAAGATGCTATGTACTACTCGATCATGGCTGGCCGTCATCCTGAGCACAACACTATTGGCAATATCTCGGTCTACGGAATTTTGGCCATACTCGAAAAGAATCTGCGAGAGCAATTCGACAACATCAAGCAAATTAATGTTGCCTGTGAACCGAAGCTCGGCACGATGCTGCACATCTTTATCTCTATCAACAAAAAGTCGGATGAAGAGCCCGAGAAACTCATTCGTGCCGCTTTCGCCGCAGATGGTGGCATATTCCCTGTCAGCACCATCACCAAGCGCATTGTGATCGTCGACGAAGACATCGACGTCTACAATCTGGAAGACGTTGAATGGGCCGTTTGGAGCCGATTGAGTGATACCCGCAAAATCATTCTGATAAATGACGTCTTTAGCTGGGAACTCGAACGTTGCACTAAGGAAGGTCAGGTTTCAGCACGCGTGGGTATCGATGCCACTAAGGATATTGCCCAATTAGAAGAACTGATACGCCCGATGATTCCGGGCGCCGATAATTACAAGCTTGAGGATTACCTCTAGATGCCGGTTGAGTTTCTGGCAACCGACACCGATGCATACAAGGACCCGAAAATGATCAAGCCCTATCAGGCCGTCGCACTGCAAACTAACGTGCTCAACGTCCCGAATCGAAAAGAAGTACAAAAGAATCTGGACCACATCGGCAGCATGATAGATCTGGTACACCATATTTGTGGCCTGGAACTCCCGGTTAAGTTAATAGCTTTAGGTGAAGGTGCGATACAGGGCTTTATTGATGAAATCATCAATATGGATACTGCTACCTTCATTGACATCATGGCAGCCGATATTCCGGGTCCTGAAACCGAATATCTCGGGCAAAAGGCAAAAGAGAAAGATTGCTATATCCTCGCGCAGCTGAAAACCCGGAATCCGAACTTTCCAGATCGTTTTTTCAATACCGTTTTTATGGTCGGCCCTACCGGCGAAGTGATCTATCAGTATCAGAAGAATGTCGTGTTGATCGTTGAACATTCGACGACACCTCATGATGTCTATGATGAATGGGTCAAACTGCACGGTGATGGCCTCGACGCGTTCTTCCCGGTTGCACGCACTGCTATTGGCAATATCGGTGGCAGCGTCGGCGTGGAAGGCAATATTCCTGAGTCATATCGCGCACTGGCGATGAACGGTGCCGAAATTTTCTATCATGGCTCCCTGCCTGAACCGTGGGTTTCACGAGGTATATGGGAAGTACAAAACCGCTCACGCGCCATTGAGAACACCGCCTACATGATTGCCACCAACACCGGTGCACTAGAGGTAGCCGGTAAAGATGGCATCACCACCATCGGTGGCGCCCTCGGTGGTCGTTCTGCTATCTACAACTATAAAGGTGATGAGATGGCAATCACCTACGCGGTGGACAACGCCTATGTCGCTGCAGAGATCAATATTGAAGCATTGCGAAATTACCGCGAGACGGCACGATTCCAGAACTGGATTCCATTCCTGCGTACAGAAATCTACAAAAAACTTTATGATGGTAGCCTTTGGCCAAAGAATAACCCGCCAATGCAACATGAAGAAGCGGACGAAATTTTCTATGACACAGTCAAGAAACTTAAGAAAAATGGCACCTTCACTGGTTCCAGTGATTAAGCATAACGAACTATTCCCCGGGGGAATTTGAACATGGAAATGACCGAAACTTTCATTTTCTGGAAGTACCTGCACATCCTGATGTTTGTTGGCTGGGTGGGCGCAGACATGAGCGTGTTTTTATCAGCCAAAAAGTCAACTGATGAAAGCCTGCCGTTTGATACGCGAATTACCCTGCTGCATATGGCGCTTCGAATCGAACTAATTCCCCGTACTATGTGGAAAGCTGCATTGCCGCTTGGTGTGATGCTGTCCAGAGAAATGGGACTGCTGATAATCACTGATATGCAACTAGCCTTCGTCTGGATCTTCAGCATCATCTGGTGGGCGATAAGTATGACGGGTGCTATCTGGTACGACAAAGACTGGGGGCGCAAATTTGCTCACTTTGCCAATTTTCTGATCTTTGGTGTCGGTGTTGGCTTAATTGGTGCTGCCATCTCTTCAGCCTATGGCTATGGACCGTTCGAAGCGAACGGCACATGGTTGCTCTGGAAAGTCGGTCTTTATGGCTTAGTTAATCTGACCTGCCTGGCAATTGTTGTTGCCTACGATCCAATGGGCCCTGCGTTCGGCAGACTCGCGGTTGAGGGTTCGACACCGGAAATCGAAGGACTCATTAAGCGCACCTTTAATATCGCGGTACTGCCTATTTGGAGCACCTATTTTCTCGTTATCACCGTTGCGTTTATCGCAACCACTAAGTTCCTTTAAGGGAGAACGACAATGAATAAACGCATCATTGCAATCGCCCTGCTGGGACTCGCATTCTGGTACACAGGCGCACAAGCGCTGACCCTATCAGTTGAAAGCGACGGTG
>CBDTTT010000221.1:0-3568 GCA_965363345.1 uncultured Chromatiales bacterium | reverse complement strand
CGCAGGCGAGGCTGCTTTAAGCGGAGGGTTCGTCCACACGCCCTACTTTGCCGGGCAATAAAAAAGGGCCGCCTTTGGCGACCCGTTTTTATTACTGGCGGAGAGGGAGGGATTCGAACCCTCGAACGGTTTAACCCGTTGTCGGTTTTCAAGACCGGTGCATTCAACCAGACTCTGCCACCTCTCCGGTGTTTCGGTTGCCGCTTATGCGTGCGGTGTGCGATTGTCTACTGAGTTGGACCGTAACTCAATCCCTCAGGGCAAATTCTTTGCTATAAATCACAGTTTTTTTGTAGTTTCGACCTGTTCCCCTGTTGAATGCCCTAAATATGCACGCATATCCAGTGGAACCCCCGTGCTAGACTGCTGTCTAGATTAATTGGACGTACTTATTTAATGGATTTTCAGGAGTAAGACATGGAACGCAACAACCTGCCACGTAACGGCGCAACTGCAATACCAGCCGGACGCAGCCAGGAATCGGTTCTCGCAACCAATAGAGTTCTTCGCAACACTTATATGTTGCTGTCAATGACACTGCTATTTAGTGCCGGCACCGCAGGCCTATCTATGATGCTGAACCTGCCTCATCCCGGGCTGGTCATCACATTGGTCGGTTACTTCGGCCTGCTATTCCTGACCAACAAATTCCGCAACAGTGCCTGGGGCATTCTTGCTGTATTTGGTCTGACAGGTTTTATGGGCATCACATTGGGCCCTATGCTGAGTGTTTACAGTGAGGCAATTCCTAACGGCAACGAAATCATCATGACTGCTCTGGGAGCCACGGGCGCCATCTTCCTAGGACTGAGTGTATTTGCGATTACCACCAAGAAAGACATGAATTTTATGGGTGGCTTTCTCGCAGTAGGCACAATCGGCGTATTTGCCGTATCAATGCTTGGCCTGTTCTTCGACTTCTCAGCGTTCCAGATGGTTATCTCTGCGGTCTGGATCGTTGTTTCTAGTGGTTGGATCCTTTGGCAGACTAGCCGAATCATCACTGGCGGCGAAACCAACTACATCTCAGCCACCGTCATGCTGTATGTGAGCCTCTACAATATTTTCATTAACCTGCTGATGATTCTCGGCTTGGGTGGCAATGATTAAGGTCTTCATTGCTAATATGAATAAGGTAACAATAAAAAGCCCCGCAATCGCGGGGCTTTTTATTTGCCAGAATGCCGCTAAGATAGGGTCTGGCTACTCACTAGCGGAATCCGACATCTAATGCTGCACGCTGCAATACCCCGACTGCTGCTCACCCTTTGTTGGTCTCTCCTTGCGCTAGGCCTTGCCGGCAACATCACCTACGCACAGGGCGTGTTTGAACCCGGTGCTGCTGCCGAAGAACTTGACCGTCTACAAAATAGCCTTAGTGCTGACATCATCGATGCAACGACGCTCACCGACATCCGCAACAGTGCTATAACAATACGCTCGCAGGCCATGGCATGCACGGAAGACCTTCAGTCGGAAGCTAGCAATCTAAAATCTGAACTCGAACTTCTGGGCGACATTACCGATTCGGTAGATGTCGAAATTTGGGAAAGTCGCAACCAAACCATCGAGACTTACAACCGACTGGTTGCTGTCTCTACCGGTTGCGAACTCGCTGCAGCACGTTCCGACCGCATCATTGATAGTGTCGAACTTCGCTTTAAGGCGATTAGTGCTGAACTGCTATCGACGCGCGGCGCCAACCTAATCGACATCGTTCGACTTGCGCCCCCGGAAATCCTGACCTGGTCAGCAGCATTCAGCTCGGCACTGGTTCCAACCTTTGCTGATGAGGTTGATCCCGGGCTCGCTATCTGGGGCGTGTTTCTTGCCCTTATTCTCGGAACGATTGCCGGGTGGTACTTGCGGCGGCAATATCGTCAAGGCGCCCTAAAAGATGCACAGGCACAGGGAATCTACACGCATACGCTACACTTTCTGACCCCATTCTTTAAGCGTGTTCCGTTAATCCTTGCAGCCTTTGGCATGACTGCAGCTCTTATGACGGTTAGCAGTTCGCCCTACTACGAAGCTCTACCCATCAGGTTTTCACTGGGTCTGATGATCTATGGCTTAGGTCTATTTCTTATCGACTGGTGTACCGGCCCATCTTCACCTGTGGGTCATGCGAGCAACACAAAAGATGAGGAACTGCGGCCATTACGCCGACGCTTCCGCTACCTGATTTTTGCCTTAATAGCTTCGATTGTTGTGCTCGGCCCCTTCTGGCTTGGCACCGAAGCCAGTAATAAGTTCCCGCTGTTACGCCTGATTGCAGTGCTTGGCACGGTAGTGCCGCTCTACATGATTCTTGGTACTGCATCTCAGTACAGCTGGTTGGTTGGTCGCTTCCGTGCCATTCGAACGATTGCATTTCTGACATTAACAACGACCATCGCTGCGGAGCTACTTGGCTATCACAATTTCTGCAACTTCATGCTACGTGGCTTCATTCTGAGCACAGTCGCATTCTTCCTACTGTGGGTATTGTTGTGGCAGACCGGCGTGTTAATCGAATGGCTAAACTCATCTGAGCAACCGGTGGCAAAAACCTCACGTGCCCTCCTCGGCTTCTCAGATGAAAAACGCCGCCCCGGTATTGGTTTATATCAACTCGTTGTCGACACCTCGGTCTGGCTAGGATTTCTGTTCGCGCTCGTCTTTATTTGGGACAATTCCGGCACCGTACTCAATAAACTCTTAACGCAAGCGACCGAGGGTATTGATGTTGGCAACATCCGCATCGTGCCGGCAGACATCATCGCATCCATAGCGATCTTTGCCGTGATTATCGTCGTTACCGGCTGGGTAAAACGCTGGATGGACCAACGCTGGTTAGAGCACATCACAAAGGACCGCGGCACCCGTGATGCCTTCACAACAGTCGTCAGTTACATCGGCTTTATGATCGCTACGGTAGTTTCCCTGTCGATGGCTGGCATCAACGTCACCGGCCTCGCGGTGATAGCGGGTGCTTTGTCCGTTGGTATTGGTTTTGGTTTACAGTCCATCGTGAACAACTTTGTCTCCGGCATAATCCTATTATTCGAGCGTCCTATTAAAGCGGGTGATTTCGTTACGGTCGGAGAAACCGAGGGTTTCGTAAAACGTATTAGCATTCGCTCAACAGAAATAGAAACACTCGATAATCAAGATGTACTGGTGCCTAACTCAGAGCTTATTTCAGGCCGTGTAACCAACTGGGTACTGCATAATCCTTATGGACGCTTGCGTATTAAAGTGGGTGTCGCCTACGGCTCCGATGTCAGGCTGGTCAAAGAGATACTCGAAGAAGCAGCAGGCAAACATCCTGAGGTCATTACGGATGGCCGTGCCGCCGGGCCGAAAGCATTGTTTATGGGGTTCGGCGACAGTTCACTCGATTTTGAACTTCGTGTACGCATCCTGCGTATCCCAAAGCGATTTGACGTAACCAGCGACATAAACTTTGAGATCGACAAGCGATTCCGTGAGTCAGGCATCGAGATTCCGTTCCCGCAGCGCGACCTTCATGTCAAAAATTGGCCGCCTCTTGATACCAATGATACGGACAATTCAGACGATAAAG
>CBDTTT010000220.1:0-3574 GCA_965363345.1 uncultured Chromatiales bacterium | reverse complement strand
TTTAACCCACATTGAGCCGGCTTTCGGTCGACCACTGCCACGGGAGCCAGGTGTCAAATGACGCGAACCTGGTCAATCTCAGTTTGCGAAAATGGCGAACGTCGAATAGCCAGTCGGTATGAGCATGGCGAAACCCATTGCAATGACTGCGGAAGCAAATTAAGGCCTTTTACTATTCCTGATCCCAGATCGGCACCAGTACGGTTGTTTTTTAACCATCAGAATGCCTATAGCTGGTTAGTTTGTGGCCTAATTTCAGCGGTTGTTGTGGCCTCGATAGCTTGGGCTCAAAAGCCACAGCTATCGGTAACTAATATCGCATTATATTATGTTGGCTTTTCAGCACTCACGCTTGTTAACAGGGCCCGTCTATCGACTACTATTGTAGAAAGAAGTAGGTCGCGAATTGGCGTAGAAGCTGAAAACGATATTGACGGCTCAGAAAGATTCGCGCGTGCGATGTTATTCCCAGGCTACGGCTTGGTACTTTATGACGCATACACCTAGCCTGTTGGGGCAAGCTGCTCCCCGCTATCGCGGGATGAGCTTTACAGCATGCCCTGCCCAAAGCGTTATATGGCACTAGCCCAACTTACGCTAACCCTTACTAATACCCCCGAATAAAAAAAGCCCGCTAGTGCGGGCTTTTTTTATGGCTTACTGACGGTCAAACAAGAAATCGCTGTGTTACCAAATCATAGCTTGAATACAGTAGTCCTTTTCTAGCTAGCCTTCTTTTTGGCCTTCTTACTGGCCTTCTTTTTAGTTTTCTTTTTGGCTGCTTTCTGCATTGCAGTAGCCTTTTTCATTGCAGCGGCAACTTTCTTCTCTGCACCCTTCTTAGCTTTAGCAGCTTTCTTCTTACCTTGAGCCATAGCCTTTTTCTTGACAGACCATGCTGGGCCTTTGATACCAGCTTCCTTGGCGATATGGACAATGAGCTTAGCGGCAAATGCTGTCAGTTCTGCCTTTGCTTTAGCCTGCTCTGTTTTCTTCACTGCGGCCATTGCGTTTTTCATCGCGTTACGGACTCCGTCAGCCATGACCTTCTTCTTGCGAGCTGCTGATGGTGCTGCTTTCTTCTTAGCCTTTTTCTTGGCTTTCTTTTTAGCTGTAGCCATACATTACCCCTTAATTTTTAGGTTTCCGATTCACCCTACTCTTGAATTACTCGAATAGAAGTGAGGGCATTCACTTACGTTATTGATGGGGATACTTATGCATATAATGTGCTATTAATTAATGGTTAGGGGTGGGGAGTCAGTGGGTACGCACAGAAAAAAAATAGAACTCAGTCAGGCGGAACAGGCTGATCGGCATGAGCTGTATGAGGCTTCGGTGCAAAACGTTTCTGAGGAATGTTCACTCGTAGATTTTGTTTATACACAGGTTCGAGGAAGTGCCGCACAAGGTATGCGCGAAGACTTTTGTGGTACCGCATCGGCCGCTTGCGAATGGGTTTCTCTCGATGAAACTCGTTATGCTTTTGGTGTCGATCTTGATCCCGAAGTGCTTGCCTGGGGGGAAGCCCACAACCTAAAGGCACTAACTCAAGCGCAGCGGCGAAGAATTGCGTTGTTCGAGGGTGATGTGCTTGCAACAGATCTGCCTAAAGTTGATGTGATTGTCGCATTCAATTTCAGTTACTGGATTTTCACAGAGCGAGCTACATTGCTGCGCTATTTTCGTTCGGTGCACAGCAGTTTGAATTCGAAAGGTATGTTCTTTCTTGACGCTTATGGTGGTGTGGATGCCACCAAGATTGGGAAAGAGAAAACGAAGCTCGATGGTTTTACCTATATATGGGATCAGGCCGAGTACTCGCCGGTAAGTGGGCACATGAAAACCCATATACACTTTAAATTTCCCGATGGGTCCCGGCTAGAAAAAGCATTCTCGTATGATTGGAGGGTCTGGAATCTTCCAGAGATCACTGATCTGCTGCTGGAGGCAGGGTTTTTAAATCCTACAGTGTGGTTTGAGCTGCGTGATGAGGATGGACAGGGTTTGGGTGAGTGGATGCCCGATGCAACCGGCCCCGAAGATGGCATGTGGGTCGTGAATATAACGGCTGAGAAGTAGTTGCAGCATATGTTCGGGGTAATAGGTGGGGTCGAACCAATTTATCAATCCCGCGGTTTGTCAGGTTCGCTTTTTCGGCCTGCATTTTGCCTGTTGGTACTTCACGACCCAGGTATCGTGTACTCAAACATGAAATGCTCTAATTTGGTTTACGCACTTATGCTTTTACGTGGGCACAGGCATAGCGCGTTATGGGGCTCAATTCGGTAACAATGCCGAGCATCTGTTTCCCTATTCAAAACAGCCATTTACCACGCTGCAATGCGGCTGTTCGCTTCCGACACAAAGCAGACGCTGCGCCTAGCCTTTCAATCACTTTACATAATCAGGGCCAGCCGATCTGTGGTTGGAGCTGATCTTGAGTCTGATCGTATGGGACTGGGTTTTGGGTGTATATTCTGTAAACGGTCAATCTCAAAATCAAAACAACAGAGAGTTCATGGCCGGGTCGATATAAGGGGCTTCATTGAGTCTCTTTGGCGTAAGACGCAATGCTCAAAGGATTCTGCATCTCGGCTAATAATCAAGCATCACGATTTTAGCGAATAGAAATTATTGAGGCATTTACCATGAATAGATATCTACTGTTTCTGGTGCTAGCGGTCGTAGCACCGATCACGCATGCAGCGCCTGTGCTCCTCGGACCCTCATCTTACGTCGAGACTGCTGACAGCCCTTTCACCGGCCTGGACTTCGGGTACTTTTATCTCGAGGACTTCGAAGATGGTTCGGCAGGCATCCCGTTAAATACCCCCGGCGTGGTCGCATCAGGAGGGGCTTTTCAAACCGGTCCGAGTACTGACTCCGTTGATGCTGATGATGGAGCTATCGATGGATCGGGACTTAGTGGCAACTCATTTTTCGGTGCTGGAGCTAGCGGGTTTACCTTCACTTTTAGTGCCGGCGTGCTTGGCTCGCTGCCCACACATGTTGGTATCGTCTGGACAGATGGTGCAATTATTAATGAAGTTACTTTTGAGGCATTTGATTCCAATAATGATTCTCTGGGCACTATTGTTGCACCAGGGCTTGGAGATAACTCTTTTCAAGGAGGCACAGAAGAAGATCGTTTCTTTGGTGTTATAGATCCTCTTGGTATTTCAGCGATCCGTATCTTTAACTCGGCAATGTCCGGTGGTGGCTCTGGAATTGAAGCAGACCATTTGCAATATGGCCGTCTTGCTGTTGTTCCGGTTCCAGCCGCAGTGTGGCTATTCGGTTCTGCTCTGGTTGGTTTGGGCTGGATACGACGCAAGCAATCTGTCTAATTGGGGCAAAGAACGATTAAGGAAACCCCGCCTAGTGCGGGGTTTTTTATTGTCTGTGCTTTCTAAGTTACACTCGCAGCATGTCGCTCGATTATCAGCACAATCAATCGGACCAGCCTCCGGCTGGCCGCTGCTTCGGGCGTTAGGCAATACAAAAACTATTTTGGCAACGGATAATTCACATGATTCCAAAAATCTCATTCAACCACGACTCGTTCGGTTTA
>CBDTTT010000219.1:0-3580 GCA_965363345.1 uncultured Chromatiales bacterium | reverse complement strand
CGCGCCCGCACACATCGGACATGGCTCTAAAGTTACGTATAAGGTGGTGTTATTGAGTCGGTAGTTTTGCAGGGCCTGCCCTGCCGCCCGGATAACCCGCATTTCGGCATGCGCACTCGGATCATGCAAACCAATAGGCGCGTTGCCGGCTGCAGCGATGACCTCGCCATCGTGAACCAGCACGGCACCAACAGGCACCTCACCAGAGGCTTCCGCTAGCGTGGCCTGCTCGAGGGCAAGCCGCATAAACTCATGGTCAGTCTTATCGTCATACTCAGACGACACGATGCCTTATTCCCACTCGATAGTTGCGGGTGGCTTGCCGGAAATATCGTAGGTCACACGGGAGATGCCATCGACTTCATTGATAATGCGGTTAGAAACATGCCCAAGGAAGTCATACGGCAGGTGCGCCCAACGGGCTGTCATGAAATCAATTGTTTCCACCGCACGCAGTGCTACCACGTAATCGTAGCGACGACCGTCACCCATCACTCCGACAGATTTTACCGGCAAAAACACAGCGAAAGCCTGACTGGTCTTGTCGTACAGATCTGCTTTATGCAGTTCTTCAATAAAGATCGCATCAGCTTCACGCAACAACTCGGCATATTCTTTCTTAACTTCGCCCAGAATACGCACACCCAAGCCCGGGCCGGGAAATGGATGGCGATAAACCATCTCTTTCGGCAAACCCAGCTCGACACCGATCTTGCGTACTTCGTCTTTAAACAGATCACGCAACGGCTCGATCAGTTCAAAAGCCATATCATCGGGTAGGCCACCAACATTGTGATGCGACTTAATGACGTGCGCCTTGCCGGTTTTTGAGCCGGCGGATTCGATAACGTCAGGATAAATTGTGCCCTGCGCCAGCCATTTAATTCCTTGGAGCTTCGCCGCTTCAGCTTCAAAAATTTCAATAAACAAACGACCGATAATTTTGCGCTTGTCTTCGGGGTCCGTTACGCCAGCCAATTCCTTCAGGTACATTTCTTCAGCATCAACCCGAATCACTTTCACGCCCAGATTCTTCGCGAAGATATCCATCACCTGATCGCCTTCGTTAAGGCGCAGCAGTCCATGATCGACAAATACGCAAGTTAGCTGATCACCCAGTGCTTCATGCAGCAAGGCAGCAACGACTGACGAATCAACACCACCAGAAAGCCCAAGTAAAACTCTATCGGTACCAACCTGCTCGCGAATATTAATAATATCGCGCGCAATGATATTGCCGGGACGCCAGGTATCGGGGCAGCCACAAATATCATGCACAAAACGCTCAAGAATTCGTTGCCCCTGATCGGTATGAGTTACCTCAGGATGGAACTGCACGCCATAGAAGCGGCGACTCTCATCTGCCATTCCTGCAAGTGGCGCATTAGCTGTGCTTGCCATGGCAGTAAAGCCTTCGGGCAATGCTTCAACCCGGTCGCCGTGACTCATCCACACATGCAACAGGTCGCCCTGCTCGTCGGTGTCATCCTTCAGGCCATCAAGCAATGCATGGGAGCCAACGACGTTGACCATTGCGTAACCAAACTCGCGCTCGTTAGACGGAATAACCGAGCCGCCCAGTTGTGAAGTCATGGTCTGCATGCCGTAGCAAATGCCGAGCACCGGAATACCCAGTTCGAAAACCATTGCAGGAGCCTTAGGCGGCTCATCAAGATTTACTGACTCAGGGCCACCCGACAGAATGATGCCGTCGGGATGAAATTCGGTGATGTGCTCTACATCAACATCCCAGGGAAAAACTTCACTGTATACACCAGCCTCCCGCACTCGACGAGCAATCAACTGTGTGTATTGAGACCCGAAATCAATGATAAGAATTCGGTGTGCGGCAACTTCCAGAACCGGATTATCCATTTCTGTACAAAAACCCTATTGAGTGAAAACCAGCCAATGCCGCACTTACACGTGCGGCATCCTGCGAACCGCCGCTAAGCTTATTCGCTGCGGTAGTTAGGTGCTTCTTTAGTAATTGCCACGTCATGCGGATGACTCTCACGCATGCCGGCGCTAGTGATACGGACAAACTCAGGCTTGGTGCGCATTTCTTCAATGCTGCCACAGCCGGTATAACCCATTGCTGCACGAATCCCACCGGTTAACTGATGGACAATCGCCACAACACTGCCTTTATACGGCACGCGTCCCTCAATGCCTTCAGGAACCAGTTTCTCCAGCTGCTCGGTAGAATCCTGGAAATAGCGATCCGATGAGCCATGCGCCTGTGCCATCGCCCCGAGCGACCCCATGCCACGATATGACTTATATGAACGCCCTTGGAACAACTCCACCTCACCGGGAGACTGCTCTGTACCGGCAAACAAACTGCCGATCATCGTGGTATGCGCACCTGCAACCAGAGCTTTAGCTATATCGCCGGAGTAGCGGATACCGCCATCAGCAATCACCGGCACGCCGGTGCCTTTTAATGCTTCTGCAACGTTGGCAACGGCAGTCAACTGCGGCACACCAACGCCTGCAACAATGCGTGTTGTGCAAATTGAGCCAGGGCCAATACCAACCTTTACGCCATCAACACCTGCAGCAACCAGATCTTTGGCGGCCTGAGCGGAAATAATATTACCGGCAATAATCTGCAGATCCGGATAATTTTTCTTAACCCACTTAACCCGCTCGATAACACCTTTAGTATGGCCGTGTGCGGTATCGACGATAATAATATCGACACCAGCGTCAGAAAGCAGACTTATACGCTTCTCGGTATCACCGCCGGTACCAACTGCCGCACCAACACGCAAAGCGCCATAGGCATCTTTGCAAGCCAGAGGAAAATCAGTGGCTTTCTGGAAATCTTTCGCTGTAATCATGCCACATAGTGCAAAGTCGTCATTTACGACCAAGACTTTTTCAATACGATGCTTATGCAACAGCGCCAGCACTTCGTCGCTCTCCGCGCCTTCACGAACCGTAACCAGACGGTCACGCGGAGTCATCACGGTGGAGACCGGAGCATCCAACTGAGTTTCAAAACGCAGATCGCGATTGGTCACGATGCCGACGGTTTCACCACCCTGTAAAACCGGCACGCCCGAAATGCCCTTGGAACGCGTTAGCTCAATAACCTCACGAATCGTCCGGTCGGCATCAACTGTAATCGGCTGACCAATAATGCCGCTCTCGTACTTCTTAACTTTAAGGACTTCACTCGCCTGCGCCTCGGGACTCATGTTCTTGTGAACAATGCCGATACCGCCTTCCTGAGCAAGAGCGATTGCCAGGCGGGATTCGGTCACTGTATCCATCGCCGCGGCGAGTAGCGGAATATTGAGTTCGATATCGCGGGAAAGCATTGTCTTCAGCTCAACTTCGCGCGGCAATATGTCTGAATACGCCGGCTGAAGCAGTACATCGTCAAAAGTAAGTGCTTCCTGAATAATTCGCATCGCGATTCCCCATTCCTTAATATTTATTTGGTTTGTATGAGAACTGGTACAGCAAACCCGCAGCGCCGGTGATCTATTAGCCCATTGTTCAGCCGATTGTCGGAAACCTTGGAAAAAGCCTCCGACCCGATGCGGGTTAACCCGCCATGTTACTCGTT
>CBDTTT010000218.1:0-3606 GCA_965363345.1 uncultured Chromatiales bacterium | reverse complement strand
GTAGAGCATCCGGTTACTGAAAAGGTCACCGGTCTCGATCTCGTTGAACTCATGATTAAAATCGCCGCGGGCGAAGAGTTACCTCTGAAGCAAGAAGACGTAACGCTTACTGGCTGGGCAATGGAAGCCCGCGTTTACGCTGAAGACCCGTTCCGCAACTTCATGCCTTCCATTGGTCGCCTAACAAAATACAGTCCACCAAAAGAATCTGATTCTGTCCGCGTAGACACAGGCATCGAAGAAGGCAGCGAAGTATCGATGTACTACGATCCTATGATCGCCAAGCTCGTAACCTATGGCAAAGATCGTCAGACAGCAATCGATCTAATGTGTGATGCTCTCGATAATTATCACATACGTGGCGTTTCAAACAATATCAGCTTCCTGAATGCGCTATTTGCGCATCCGCGCTTTGCTTCCGGGAATATAACAACCAACTTTATTCCTGAAGAGTTCCCTGAAGGGTTCCGGCCAGCAGACGTGCCGCAAAGTGACCCAAGCCTGATAATTAGCATTGCTGCGACGATAAATCGTAAGCAAATGGATCGCGCTGCAAAACTCAGCGGTCAGTTACCTAGCCATGAGCGGCTGGTTAGTGATGACTGGGTCATGGTCGTTGATGATGAGGAATACAACGAAGTAAACGTGGTTGCATCCGAGGATGGCTATGCTGTCACTCAGGGCAAGAATGTCTATAGCGTCGTTACAGACTGGGTTATTGGTCAGCCCCTTATTCATGCCAGCGTGAACGGCAAACAGGTTACCTTCCAAATTGATACTGATGGCCCAGCGTATAAACTGTTCCATCGCGGTGCCGAAGTACGGGTGCTACCGCTTACTCCGCGTGCAGCAGAACTTAATCGCTACATGATTAAGAAAGAGCCACCTGATCTATCTAAATTCCTACTTTCGCCTATGCCAGGTTTGCTGGTTAAGATGCAGTTCTCTGTTGGTGATGAGGTTAAAGCCGGTGAAGAAATTGCCGTTGTGGAAGCTATGAAAATGGAAAACAGCCTGCGTGCCGATGAAGATGCAGTCATCTCAAAAGTCTTGGCCGAGCAAGGCGAAAGCCTTGTGGTTGATCAGCCAATTCTTGAGTTCGAATAGAGCTTAGACGATGCCGGATATTGATGTCGGGGAACTCTCGACAGCGGTCCTAAACGGAGACCGCCGGGCACTGGGACGCGCGATTACACTTATTGAATCGCGTCGTCCGGCTGACCGTCCGGCAGCGCGTGAGTTATTGGATCTGCTCACACCCCATGCGGGTAACTCGATTCGAGTCGGCATTTCCGGTGCCCCCGGCACTGGAAAATCCACCTTCATCGAAGCACTGGGCAATCACCTGATTGATGAAGGTCACAAAGTAGCTGTATTAGCGGTTGATCCGTCTTCAGCACTAAGTGGCGGTTCCATTCTCGGGGACAAGACCCGCATGGAGATTCTTTCCCGCCGCACCGAAGCCTTTATCCGCCCTTCTCCCTCAGGAGATACACTTGGTGGAGTCGCAAGGCGTACACGCGAGACAATGCAGGCTGTAGAAGCCGCCGGTTTCGACACAGTATTGGTTGAGACCGTTGGCGTAGGTCAGAGCGAAACCGAAGTGGCGCGCATGACCGATATGTTTCTGTTGTTGTTGCTTCCCGGCGGTGGCGATGAACTACAGGGCATTAAGCGTGGCATTGTTGAGCTTGCGGACCTGATTATCGTGAACAAAGCCGATGGCGACACCACAGCACTCGCGCAGCGCACTGCTGGCGACTACCGCAACGCACTGCATTTTCTGCATCCTCGCAGCGAGAACTGGCAGGTTCCGGTCGAAAGTTATTCCGCTCTCGATGCCGGTAAAACACCGGACATATGGAACATCGTCTGCAAATTTAGAGATACCGTGACGCAGTCAGGCGAATTCGATGAGCAGCGTGCAGCTCAGGCCCGCTCATGGATGTGGGCCGAAGTTACGGATACCCTGCTCGACACACTGAAGCAAGACAAAGCCATCGCTGCACAGCTCAAAGAACTTGAAGCGAGCGTCACAGAGGGGGAAACATCCCCAACAGCGGCTGCCCAGAAAATCATCAACAGCTTTTTAGGCAAGTAGCTCATGCGTGCAAAGCCTGCCCGAGAAACACCAGAATACTCTGAACAATAAGGACTAAAAATGATCGGAAGATTGAATCATGTGGCGATTGTCACACCCGACCTCGAAGCCGCCACTGCTGTATACCGCGATACACTCGGCGCGACTGTTTCTGCGGCCACCGATATGCCGGAGCATGGCGTAACAACCGTGTTCGTAGAGCTACCGAACACCAAAATCGAACTGTTACTGCCATTAGGTGAAGACTCACCTATTGCAAAGTTTCTCGAGAAAAACCCGAGTGGTGGCATGCATCACATCTGTTACGAAGTCGAAGACATCATCGCTGCTCGCGATAAACTAGTTGCTGCCGGAGCACGTGTGCTTGGCAATGGCGAACCGCGAATGGGCGCGCATAACAAACCCGTACTGTTCCTGCATCCGAAAGACTTTGTCGGGACACTGGTTGAGATTGAACAAATCTAAACCAACCAATATCGACCAAAACAGAAACTAAAAAGGCCCGATCACTGTGAAGTGACCGGGCCTTTTCTTTGGTTGCAACAATCTAGGCTAACTCTGCAGCAGTAGCTTTCAGACTCTCGCTATTAATAGCAGAGTAATACGCAGCCTCGTGTTCAAGTGCCCGCAGATTCTTATTGATAATGCTTTGCAGATTGGGCTTTTTCTCGGCAGGACCTTCACCCTTGCCAATACCTCCACCAAACTCAACAAAAGTATCAACACCTGCACGCGCGGCTGAAGCCACACACCCCACCCAATTCACCGGTGAAAATAGCTGGAAGAATAAACGTGTTCGGATACTGTCCGGAGTTTCTTCATGTGCAACGCCGGTATAGTTCGACAACACAGCACAGTTGGCCATGTTGAACTCGACGGCATCTAGCTCAGAACGAAATTCTCTAGCCGCCTGCACCATCAAATAGGTATGAAAAGCACCCTCTGTCTTCAAACGGGTGGCGCGTTTGCGCGGATAGATCTCAGGCAAGGCGGCTTCCAGCGCATCCAGGTCAGCATCGGTGCCACCAACCACAGTCTGCTGCGGCAAGTTGCAACTTGCGACCTGACAATAGAAACGATCAGCCAGAGGCTCGGCTTCTTCGACGGTCAAGCCAAGTGCAACCATGCCGCCCTCACCATGCTCGCCCATCAACTCGCCACGACGACGAACCAAACGCAGGCCATCTTCAAAACTTAAGACACCCGCCGCAACCAATGCCGAATATTCGCCAAGACTATGACCGGCCGCCAATGATGCCGTGACCTTGCCACCTGTCAGGTCACGAAAAACTTCCAAACACGCGATCTCATGCGTCAACAATGCGGGCTGAGTGTTACGGGTTAAACCCAGCTCCTCTTCCGGGCCGTTATGTGACAGATCGGTAATATCGAACCCGAGTACTTCGTTGGCCTTCTCGTAGATCGCTGCAGCAACCGGAAAATCTGCACAGAGATCACTACCCATCCCCGCGTATTGACCACCCTGACCGGGAAAAATAAACATG
>CBDTTT010000217.1:0-3608 GCA_965363345.1 uncultured Chromatiales bacterium | reverse complement strand
GCCCCCATGGGTCAGGGAGGTCGCCTGTGCCCGGAAATGCGCTTTGCAGAGTCTGTGATGCGGCCTTGTCGAGGGATGCTTCTTGCTGTGACAAGCTAAGGACCAATGCAGCCTGGCTCATGACACTTAATAGTGCGGCGGCAACAATCAGAATTGCAGCGTTGCGCCAAATGGGCCAGGACTCGAACAGGTCTCGCTTTACAACATGCTTGCCTTGCAGCAGATTTATGCCGGGCTTTGCGACAATACCGGCGGCCAGTTTCCCGATGCCGTTATCGGTGATAATTCTGATATCAATCGATTGCACACGGGCCCTGAGCTTGTCCCAGTATTCCTCATGCAGGGCGTTTTGATCGGCAGAACAGTAAATCAGTATGTTGCTGAGCGCTGCCTTGTCGCTGCCATCCTCAGTTTTCGGGAACTTGAGTTCTAGCAACGTCGTAAGTTCTTCCGGGTCGCTAACGCTGGCAGAGCCATCAGGTTCACGAACAATTATGGTGTTATCGGAGATCCAGAGGACCGTTGTTGCGGGAACGGCAGTAACCGCCTCGGCCGTTCCGTAAACTGCAGTGGGGTAGATGCCCGAGCTAGCTAGCTCGTTAAGCTGAGCTTCTATAAGCGCGCTGCTAACAACCGCAACCGGCAGTTTTCCCTCGCTGTTGCGTTCACTGATAGCGAAGTGCAGCGTCTCCACATCCTGAGCGAGTTGTTCTTCAAGCGCAAATGGCAGCGCCTGAATAATCTTGGAATTGCCGCGTAAAGGAATGTCAGAGAAGAGATGTAAAACCTGTGTTGCCGGTAAAAGTGCAATGACCTGAACCGGTGCATCGATGGCAGCATCACTCAGCAAGCCTGCATTGGGCGCGGTAGTCGCCGCGCCCAATGCATCGACAGTAATCCATACCGCATCGGCAGTGGGTTCTGCCGGCATTTGAATTACAAGTGTGTCAGTCATTTCAGCGTTGGCAACCTATGGTCTGAACGTTATTTGAGGTCTTTTTACTTAAAGCCTTGTGAGCTCAGTAAGCACCAAAGTAACGCAGTCGGGTGATTATCGTACCTACCTTTCCGTCTCTGTCCAGCAGACTGTACATAGAGTAACGGAAACTGCCAATTGATATTGTGACTGTTGCCCCGAAACACTCTGAGTTTACGCTGAGATAATTACCGTCGAGTAGGTCGGTTTCGACAAGTCCATCGAATGCGGCCAGATCAGTGAACGGATCTCCTTCATTCTCGATATCGCCGCGCTCGGCGATCCATTGATCGGTGTTGGCTTCCGTAATGTTAGGGTCGAGCGCCAGTAGCACGATGTCTGATGCGGTATTGACGTTCACCGGGGTGAAGTCACCCGCACCGCACCATCCTGGCGGCAGGGCAGCGATGTAGGGCTCTAGAGTGCTGTAACTTTCAATATCGAAGCCTTCTACGGCGAGCAGTTCACTGGTGTTGCTCAGATATCGGTTTGCGGCCCAATGAGCAGGAGTTCGCGATGTATAAGTATCATCCTCAGCGCCGCCGATGCAGCACACATCCTGATCAGGGTCTATCCAATCCAGCGTGGCTTCAGCGAGTGCGGGCTCTAGTGCCAGTAGTTCGAGCAGTCGCTTAAATTGGTCCTGCGCAATTTTGTCTACCTGACCGTTGCGATAGATATTGTTGATATTAAAGCGTCCCTGCAAATCTTCTATGCGGCCATTTAGTGTTCCCTGATCGAGTTCGAAGGGGCCCAAAGAAGCTGCCCACGAATCCGATAAGCTATCTGTATCATCCGCGTCGCCGCGGTCTTCCAGCAGTATCTCAATGCCGATGCTTTCGGCAGCGAGCGCATACTGCCGGGCCTGTTCCTGCGCGAGCATGCTTTCGGTACGCCGCATTTGAAGGTACTGATCCCAAACGAGATCGGCGGCAATGAGTGTTGCCATTGCAACCACCAGCATAGCGGTGATTAGCGCCACGCCACTTTGACGTTTTGGCAACAATGCTCTCATCCCGCGATCTCGATGAGGCGCTGAATTTCACCAATATTTTTGAGTGTAATGGTGACACGCACAGCACGGGGCCATTCTTCCGTGCCGCCACCAGGCTTTACCTGTGGCCATATGCTTTGCCATTGGTTGCTGTAGTCGAGGTATTCAAATTGTATGTCGGTGACGTTGGTTAACAGTTCGAGCTCGACCGGCGGAAGGCTGAGTGTCCGGTCCGTTACGACCCAGTGTTCGCGGATCAGGGTTTCTTCTTCGAGTCGGTACTGCACTCTCTGAATAGTGCCTCGGGGGAGTCCGGCAGGATTACGCCAGCCTTCGCGACTGAAACGCAGCAGGTAATTATCCTGCCCATCCGCCACTAGTGGTTTCTCTTCACCGCGTCCGAGTTCATCACGCACAACACGCGGGTGCATTTGATACAGATCGTTGGTCAAAAAAAGAATACTGCGTTGCAATTGAGTCAGGTCTTTCATGCCGCTTGTGGCCGCAGTGCTCTGATCAATTACCGCGTTAAGACCGCCGGTTGCAGCCAGGCCAATAATGGCAAAGATAGCCATGGCCACGAGCAGTTCAAGCAATGTAAAACCAGACTGACGCTTCATTGAAAGGTACCTTCCTCTGATGTGCCAGTGGGTGCTCCGGTGCCTGGAATTACCGGATTGCCGTCACGCTTAATAACCGCTCCCCTGAAGCCGGTTGCGCTGCCGATAACGGTATCCGGGTCATCGGCAAAGTAGACGTCGACGTCGATACGGCGCAGGTTTTCAAAGGGCCCCGGTGCTTGTGATACCCGCAGCGTATAGCCCCAGATAATGCCTGCCATCTCAATCTCATCTTCTGTCGTTTTCGACCCCGGTAGTTCGTCGAGCAGTCGTATCTCTGTGATGCGGTCTGTCGCTATCCAGGTTGCCAGCGTTTTTTGCTGCAGGTAGATGCTAGTAGATACCATCTGATTGACCTGCATGAACACGGCGCTCAACCCAATCGCGACGATAGACATAGCGACGAGCACCTCGAGCAGCGTAAAACCCTGTTGGAATTTTTTAGAGCTCATCGGCGAGAGTTTCTGTGCTGCCATCAGCCTTCACGTTTAGTGAATAGGTACTGCTGGTAAATTCAGGGCGGATACGAACAGTGAAGGGCGTGACTTCACCGCTCGACAAAATGAATATTTGGGGGAGGTAATCTTCTTCACGGTCCTTGCTGCCGGGACTAGCCAGCACTATCTCCTGGTCTTCTATCAGAAGTTCCAGTTGCAAGTCTTCTTCCAGGTTGCGGGGTCGGAACATATCGTCATCGGTCATGACAACCCAAATACGCCTGGTGGGATCGAGCACAGAAAACTCATACTGACCGCGATAGAACCTTAGTCCCATTTCCTGACCATGCATCATGGCCTCATCACCTGCTAGCTGCATGAGTGCTGCCAATCGTTCGGCATTTCTTTGAGAACGATTGTCGTCGGTGTTGATATTGATTGTGGCAACAGATACCAGAATGCCAATGATGACAATGACGACCAGCAGTTCCAATAAGGAAAAGCCGGCTGATATGCCATAGAACTTTCCGGGGGGGGTGCTCAGGTCGGCGTTAGCCACATCTATAGAGTCTTGTTTATGC
>CBDTTT010000216.1:0-3619 GCA_965363345.1 uncultured Chromatiales bacterium | reverse complement strand
ATTTCGATACCCCCCAGCACATTAAAGATGCCGCTATTAAAGCGATCAACGAGGGCGACACCAAGTACACCAATGTCGATGGCACGCCCGCGCTCAAGCAAGCCATCATCGATAAGTTCAAGAATGAAAATGAACTGACCTACGGCAAAGATCAGGTTCTGGTCTCATCCGGCGGCAAGCAGACTTGCTTTAACGTATGTCTCGCTGTTCTCAACGATGGTGATGAATGCGTCATACCCGCTCCATACTGGGTTTCGTACCCGGATATGGTGCTGCTGGCTGGCGGCGTTCCTGTGCCGGTGCTTGGTGGTATCGAACAGGGCTACAAAATCACACCAGAACAGCTTGAAGGAGCGCTAACGGAGCGCACCCGCTTAATGTTCCTCAACAGCCCCAGCAATCCCACCGGCTCTGCTTATAGCAAAGCTGAATTGCAGGCCCTCGGTGCGGTTCTTGAAAACTACCCGGATGTACTTATCGCTACCGATGATATGTATGAGCACATCTATTGGGGAGACGAGCCCTTCACCAGTTTTGCTCAGGCCAATCCTAATCTGTATGACCGCACGCTAACAATGAATGGCGTGAGCAAAGCCTTTGCCATGACAGGCTGGCGTATCGGCTACTGCGGTGGCCCTGAAAACGTAGTTAAGGCCATGAAAAAGATCCAGAGCCAGAGCACATCAAATCCGGTATCTGTATCGCAGGCGGCGGCCGTTGCGGCTCTGACAGGTGGTAATGAGTGTATTCAGGAAATGCTGGTGCACTTCAAAGCAAGACACGACTATCTGGTTGCTGCTTTAAACGAAATCCCCGGCTTCAAGTGTATCGAAGGTGCGGGTACGTTCTATGCCTTCCCTGACGTAACTGAGGCGATGAAGCTGAAAGGCATAAAAGATTGCACCGCGTTTTCGAGTGCATTGCTGGAAGAAGCTGAGGTCGCTTTGGTACCCGGATCAGCATTCGGAGCACCCGGTTATCTGCGCTTCTCCTTCGCGACAAGCATGGAAATCCTTGAAGAAGCAGTGCGTCGCATCAACAAGTTTATGGGTTAGACCCTGCGTTCAGGTGCTGAAAGACAACTTTCTTGCCAAAAGTGGCTTAGATTCTTGACTTGCAGGGTGCCTTACCGCAATATCTCGCGCTCAATTCCCCAGTAGCTCAGTTGGTAGAGCAGCTGACTGTTAATCAGCCTGTCGGTGGTTCGAGTCCGCCCTGGGGAGCCATACAAAGAAAGCCCCGCTGTCACCAGCGGGGCTTTTTTGTTATGTGATGCTGAAGCATCTGCTCGAGGAACCTGACTCACGGGTTCCAAGCATAAAACGAACAATATAAAAAAAGGGCCAGTAAAAACTGGCCCTTTTTTACATCTTAGAACTCAAGTAAAAGCCTATTTGCCTTCCTTGTTATAGCGCTCAATTGCCTCAGTGATCATTTGCTCAGCTTCGTCGATACCGCGCCAGCCAATAACCTTCACCCACTTGTTGGGTTCAAGAGCCTTGTACTGTTCGAAGAAATGGCTAATACGATCCAGCATAATTTCAGCGATATCGGTGTAGTCATTAACACGATCAAACCGCTTGGTGAGTTTGTGAGTAGGCACAGCGAGAATCTTCTCGTCTACACCGGCCTCGTCTTCCATCAACAAGACACCGATAACGCGAGCTGCCACTACGGCGCCAGGATGGATAGGACGTGAGCCATAAACCATAACGTCTACAGGATCACCATCACCCGACAAGGTGTGAGGCACGAAGCCATAGTTGCAAGGGTATGTCATTGCTGTGTAAAGAAAACGATCAACAAATAACGCACCGCTATCTTTATCAATTTCGTACTTAATGGGGTCTCCGCCTAGGGGGACCTCAATAATTACATTAACTTCTTGGGGTGGGTTATCACCTAGGGGAATCTTCGAAATATCCATGATTTATCTGCACTTAAAAAAACGATTAAAAAAACAATAAAAAAGCCGGCGATCTAGTTAACCTAGTTCGTCGCCAGCTCAGAATTCTCGCTACTGCAATGCTCCTGAAGAGCAAATACGAACAGCGTACCGATGTCAAAATGCCAGAGTTCAGGATGAGAGTCCAGATATTGGTTATACAAATCACTCATATCGTTAGGAGTTTTGTTCTCATTACATGCGGCAAGCCAGCGATTCTCTGGGTTACGGGCTGGCTCACTCCCGGGTTTGGTGCCTGCTGAGTACTCGATGTGATAGGACCACAATGTCACGCCATACCAAAGCCCCGTAACCAGAGCACGCTGCTCTGCAGGTGGCATCTGACGGTAGTCGTCCCCAAGTATCTCTGTGTCAGCCTGCAAAGCCGACAGCGGAACTAAGCAACACAGGGCTATTGCCCAGATGCTTGGCAGCAACAAACGCACTTAAAGCTCCTTCAAATGCTGCCGCAGATCAGACTCGATATCGGGGTGCTCCATTGCCAGGTCAATATTGGCGGTCACGTAGCCATATTTGTTGCCGCAATCATAACGAACACCACTAAAACGGCAGGCAGTAATATCCTGAGTTGGCAGTAACTCAGCGATAGCATCCGTAAGCTGAATTTCACCGCCAGCACCTCGCTGAGTCTTTTCGAGCAGGCTAAATATATCGGGTGTCAGAAGGTAACGCCCCACCACAGCCAAATTAGACGGCGCATCTTCAGGTGCGGGCTTTTCAACAATCTGCTGCAAAATATTATTCTCATCAATATCGACGATGCCGTAACTTGAGGTGCGCTCAGGAGCAACGGGCTCAACCGCAATAACACTACCACCGGTCTGCTCATAGATATCGGACAACTCCGACAGACAACCTTTTTCAGAGCGGATCAGATCATCGGGCAGATGCACGAAGAAAGGTTCATTACCCACCACCTCTTTTGCACACAAAACAGCATGCCCAAGCCCCAAGGGCTCGCCTTGCTCGACGTAATAAAAACGCACGCCTTCGGGCACAGTCTCATGCAATAGCTGAAGCAGTGCATCTTTACCGGAATCCTTCAGAATCGATTCCAGCTCGAAGTTGGTCTGAAAATGTCGTTCAATGGCACCTTTACTGCGATGGGTAATAAACACCAACCGGGTAGCACCTGCGGCAACGGCCTCTTCTACCGCATACTGAATGAGAGGTTTATCAACAATCGGCAGCATCTCTTTCGGAATGGCTTTTGTCGCGGGAAGAAAACGAGTACCCCGACCTGCGACCGGAAACACGGCTGTATTTACTTTGACTGACATTCCTAACCCACCCACTACGTCTAAAACGAATGCCGAATGATACCTTTTTTTACGATTCCTGATGCGACACGCTACGCAAAATAGACAGGTACCGGATCAGTTACCTGACCCGGTATACAAGCCTGCAACACTCTTATTTAGATTTGAGCAGTATATTTTCGCGGTTTGACTCGAGTACTTGGGGCCCGATGCCCTTAACGTTAAGCAGCTGATCAGCTACTGTAAATTGTCCGTTACGCTCACGGTAATCGACAATAGCCTGAGCCTTTGACAAACCGACGCCATTCAGCTCGGTTGCCAATGCTGACGCATTAGCCTGATTAATATCGACAGGCCCCGCCAGTGATAACAATGGCATCAAACCGGCTATAAA
>CBDTTT010000215.1:0-3620 GCA_965363345.1 uncultured Chromatiales bacterium | reverse complement strand
AAGCTAGTGCTACGTCTTTTGCCGCTTCAGCAGAACCTTTCAGGTCTGCTGTGAGCACCACTATTGCGGCGCTTAAAACACTGGTTACCGGCAGCAGAAATAATCCTGCGGTAAATGCCACCCGGCGCACACGAAAGCCGGTGAGCCAGGTAACAAAACCTGCCAAAACCTTATTCCTATTAGTGTCGGTCGGTGTACGGCAGCAGTGCCAAGAAGCGGGCACGTTTTACTGCTGTAGACAGCTGACGCTGATAGATTGCTTTGGTACCGGTAATACGGCTAGGAACAATCTTGCCGGTTTCGGTGACGTAATTACGCAGGGTTTCGAGATCTTTGTAATCAATCTCTTTAACTTCTTCTGCGGTAAAACGACAATATTTACGACGACGGAAATATCTGCTCATAATCTTATCCTTCTACTTTTTCTTCAGGAGCTGCTTCAGGAGCAGCTTCTTCGGCCGGTGCTTCTGCTTTAGGAGCAGCTTCTTCAGCAGCTTCTTTCGCAGGAGCTTCTGTAGACTCTTCGGCTTTCGCTTCAGTAGCAGCAGGCTTCTCTTCAGCTTTCGCTTCGGGAGCAGCAGGAGCAGCGGGCTTCTCTTCAGCTTCGCTTTCGCTCTTCGCCAAATGTGAAGGTTCGGTCACAGCTTCATCACGTTTGATAACGAGATTACGCAATACCGCGTCGTTGAATTTGAATAGACCTAACAGTTCTTCAAGAGCAGGTTTTTCACACTCAATATTCATGAGGATGTAATGTGCTTTGTGAACTTTGTCGATTGTATGAGCCAACTGACGTCGACCCCAGTCTTCCAGGCGATGAATCTGACCACCGTCTGCGGTGACTACACCTTTATAACGTTCGAGCATGGCAGGAACCTGCTCGCTCTGATCCGGGTGGACCAAAAATACCACTTCGTAATGTCTCATTGTA
The DNA here is from genome assembly GCA_965363345.1 of uncultured Chromatiales bacterium. Taxonomy (GTDB): domain Bacteria; phylum Pseudomonadota; class Gammaproteobacteria; order Steroidobacterales; genus JABIQA01. The sequence goes on along the minus strand of CBDTTT010000215.1, from coordinate 2,689 downwards.
GCTCCCTACGGATATAAGCCACCCAAACGATTTCGGTGTGGCAGAGAGTGCCCGAAAGGCCTATGACCTATGCGGGGAGTGGCATCCTACAGCAGCGCCGGAAACTATACAAGACAGCGACTTAGGGAATTTGGAGACGAGACTAAGAGCTTCCGCGCTGACGCAGAATCTCATACAGACAAATGCCGGTGGCCACCGATAGATTGAGGCTCTCAACGGTGCCTAACATAGGCAAATTTACGGTGAAATCGCAGTGTTCGCCGGTTAAGCGACGCATCCCTGTGCCCTCAGCCCCCATTACGAGCGCAATCGGGCCGGTCACATCGTGCTTATACAGGCTGCCATCGCCCTCATCATCCGTCCCCATCAACCGCACACCCAGTTCCTGCAACTCACGCATGAAGCGCGCAAGGTTGGTGACACGGGCTATCTTCTGGGTCTCGGCCGCACCGGAGGCGACCTTGCTGACAGTCGGCGTCATATCAACCGAGCGACTGCGTGGCACAACCACCAAATCAACACCTGCCGATTCAGCCGTGCGCAGACAGGCGCCGAAGTTACGCGGATCCTGAACGCTGTCGAGAATGAGGATTAAGGGCGATTCGATACCCTCGAGATGCTCCAGAGCCTCATTGTCATCGAGCATATGCGGCGGTTTGATCCGGGCGGCTACGCCCTGATTATTCTCGGAACCCGTCAACCGCAGTAAATCATCGTCACTGAGATAGTTAACCGGAACGTCTACCGCGGAAGGATCAATCTTAAGACGGTGCTGCCGCTTCTGACCCATATCTTCGAGCAAGTAGAGCTCTAACAAACGATCGGGCTGATGCTCCATCAGCTGGTTGATCACATTAATCCCGCAGGCGATATACACATCATTACGACTGGAATCACGACCGCCCCGCCCTTTGTGCTGCGAGCGATCGTTGCGGTCATTTGCACCTCGTTTTTTTGGTCCACGACGACTCATCGTCGTTTGCCACCTTTGTTGCTTCGACTGTTGTTCTGCCGATTCTTCGCAGCGGCATCCCATACTGTTTGCTTGCCGCCGCTGTTGTCTTCTTCGTCTTGCACTAATTCAAGGTCGACCTTGGCGTCCTCAACATCGACACGGGTAACGCGAACCTTTAGTTCATCGCCCAAGCCAAAGGTTTTGCCAGTGCGTTCGCCAGCCAATTGCAGGCCGCCATGCTCGAGCTGATAGTAATCATTAGTGAGCCCGGTAACGTGCACCAGACCTTCAACAAACAGATCACCCAAGGTCACGAAAATACCGAAATGGGTAACACCGGTAATCACGCCGTCAAACACTTCGCCAACGTGCTCCTGAATATACAAACACTTGTAACGTGCCTCAACGTGGCGCGTGGCATCATCCGCCCGCTTCTCAGCCATCGATGTGCTGCGCCCAAGCGCGTCCATATCGTCGGCTGAATATCTGAAGTTAGCGGGCTTACCGCCCTCCACAATATGCTGAATCCCGCGATGCACCAGCAGATCCGGATAACGCCGGATAGGTGATGTGAAATGCGCATAGGTATCGAGCGCGAGACCAAAATGGCCCAGTTTCTCTGGCTGATACACGGCACGGGACATCGTCCGCAACACCGCAGTCGCCATGATATGAAAATCCGGTCGCTTCGCCAATTCACGCAAGATTTGATTCATCTCACCGGGTTTTGCCTGCACCTCAGTTGCCACTGGAATATCGAGCTGCTGCAACAACACCCTTAGCTCTTCAAAGCGATCAGGATCTGGTCCTTCGTGCACACGATACAAGGTCGGCGTTTTGTTCTTATGAAGATACCTGCCCGCTTCAACGTTGGCCGCGATCATGCACTCTTCGATGAGCTTATGGGCATCGTTTCTATGCAGCACTGCAATCTTGTCGATGTGACCGTCTTCACCCATCTGAATCCGTGCCTCCGGAATCTCGAGTTCGAGCGATCCACGTTTTTTACGGGCCTTAGAGAATGCCGCATAAAGCTCATATAAAGTTTCAAGCTGCGGCAAGACCGGTTCAACCAGTCTAAGTGCCTCAGGATCTTTATCGGTAACAGCCGCATCCACCTGGCTGTATGTTAAGCGCGCGTGTGAACGCATCACGCCTTTATAAAACTTGGTCCGAAACACTTTGCCAGCGGTGCTCACGTGCATATCGCAGACCATGCACAAGCGATCCACGTTCGGCTTAAGCGAGCACAAACCGTTAGACAAAGATTCGGGCAGCATAGGCACTACCCTGTCAGGGAAATAAACCGAGGTACTGCGCTTAATCGCTTCCTGGTCGATGGCATCACCCACCTGCACGTAGTGCGACACATCAGCAATGGCCACAACCAGTCGCCAACCCTGTTCAGTAGGCTCAGCGAATACAGCGTCATCGAAATCACGGGCATCGGCACCATCAATGGTCACCAACGGCGTGTTTCGCAGGTCAACACGATTGGCTTTATCATCCTCACGTACTTCATCGCCCCACGACGCTGATTGTTTGATTACCGCATCCGGAAAACCGTCGGGTATTTCAAATGCCTCAATCGCCAGCGTGGTCGCCATGCCCGGATCTGAAGGTTCGCCCAGCACATCAACGATCTTGCCATAGGCTTCGCTATGCTTGCCGGGATAATCAATAATCTCTAGCTTCACCATCTGACCGGGCTCTGCGTTGCCGGTGTGGTGCTTC
>CBDTTT010000214.1:0-3636 GCA_965363345.1 uncultured Chromatiales bacterium | reverse complement strand
GCTGAAAGAAATTATCGAACAGGATGCCGGGGCGGGTAAGGCGCGTAGCGACCGCAGTGAGTATCTGGCAGCCAAAGCATCGCTGGAACTGGCCCATCCATATTGGGAAACCTTTGCCGCTGCGAAGCTAACAGCGCCATTGAAGAAGAGTATGAAGCGTAAGAAGGCTCGTATGGAAGATGCTCTGACGGCATACAACAAGGCGGCCGACTATGGGGTGGCAGAGGTAACGACAGTGGCTACCTATCAGGTGGCAGAGATCTATTACCAGCTGAGTAAGGATTTGATGGCATCGGAGAAGCCGGTTGACCTGAATGAGGAAGAGCTCGAGCAATACGAGATGCTTCTTGAAGAACAAGCTTTTCCGTTTGAAGAGAAGGCTATCGAGCTATACGAAGTTAATGTGTCACGTGCCGCGAGTGGTTTGTATGACCAGGCCGTTAAAGATAGTTATGGACGGTTGGCTGAGTTAATGCCGGGTCGTTATGCGAAATCAGAAAGGAGCGAAAACTATGCGCTACTTTCTGACTAGAATACTGCCGCTTGTTTTTGTGTTGGCGCTAAATGCATGTTCGATGATGCCGCGCACCAATGCAGGTAACAATGGTGTTGATTCAGTCCCCGCTGCGGTCACGAGTCGTTACGAGCGGGCACTCGATGAAATGATAAACGGCGAAGACACCCGTGCCATCGAATTGTTCGAGGGCTTTGTCGCCGCATATCCGGAGTACCCGGGCGCTTCATTGAATCTCGCGAAATTGCAGTTGCGCAATGATCGTGGGGATGCGGCAGTTCAGGTGCTCAAAAATTGCATACTGTTGAATCCCGATTACGCACCTGCGTACAACCAGCTTGGCATTATCTTTCGTGAACGCGGCGAGTTCGATCGTGCGAATATCAGTTACCTGAATGCGATCGAAGTCGATCCGAATTACGCGTTAGCCTATTTTAATATGGGCGTGCTCAACGATTTGTATCGTCAGCAGTCGGCAGTGGCGCTAGATTATTATCAGCAGTACAGAGCGCTTATCGGAGTTGAGGTTGAGGATGCTGAAGTTGATCGCTGGATACGTGATTTGGAGCGTCGTACCGGAACAGAACGCAAAGCAGAGGTGGGTCAATGAGAAAGCTTAGCTTGCTCGGTCTAATACTGATGTTCGGCTTTCAGTCGATTTTATATGCGCAAAGTGCAGACGATTCAGTTGCTGTGCCGGTCGAATCTGAGACCCGCAGCACAGAATCGGCAACTCGCCAACTTGATAATCTTGAGCTTGGTTCAACCGTTATTAAGGGTAATGCCGAACTGCCAAAAGTGCTTTATATCGTGCCGTGGCAGTCTGCCGGCGTCGGCGAGCTTGATGGGCGCCCAATGAATAGTTTGCTTGATCAGGTGCTCGCACCTGTAGACCGTGACGTGTTTCTTAGACATGTGGACTATTTCGAGCAATTGTCTGCTTCTCCGGTAACGGATGGCACCACTAATTAGTAGTTTTATTGGAAAGGAGGCTTTAGGGCCATGGATACTTACAGCAGCATAGTTGGCTTTTTTCAGAATGGTGGGTTGTTTATGTACCCGATTATTCTGGTTCTCGCCGCAGGACTCGCGATTGCAATTGAGCGATACATGTATCTCTCTGCAACGCAGATAAGAAGCAATGCACTTTGGAAAGAAGTTACACCGTTTATTAAGGCCGGCAAGTTTAGTGAGGCGGTTGCTATAACGCGAAAATCCAAGGCAGCAATCGGCACAATTCTGACCTACGGGTTGAATCGCATCAAAACCGCTCGTCGCCGCGATGATATCGAGAAGGCGATGGAAGAGAGCTTGATGGAAGTGATGCCTCAGTTAGAGAAACGCACTCATTATCTGGCGACCTTTGCAAACATTGCGACCTTGCTGGGTCTGCTCGGTACGATTATTGGGTTGATCCGTGCGTTTACCGCAGTGTCGGGTGCAAACCCGGCAGAAAAAGCTGATCTGCTTTCTGCGAGTATTTCGGTAGCAATGAACACCACAGCATTTGGTTTGATTGCAGCGATTCCGTTGTTGCTCATGCATGCGGTCTTGCAAACTAAGACGACTGAAATTGTGGATAGCCTTGAAATGGCTTCCGTGAAATTTCTGAACACCGTTATCGAACGTAGCGGTGCTGACGGCAACATGTCATGAAGCATCGTAGGGCAGCGCGCCGGAACAAAGAAGCGGAAGAACTGAATATCACCACCTTCATGAACTTGATGGTGATTCTGGTTCCGTTTCTTTTGATTACGGCTGTCTTTTCCCGATTGGCAATTGTCGAACTCGACCTGCCGCTGGCTGAATCCGATGCATCGGGTGAGCCACCGGAGTTCAGTCTCGAAGTGATTGTGCGTCAGGAATCCATAGAGATCGGCGATCGTGAACGTGGCTCTATGAAACTGCTGCCCAGGATAGAAGGTGAGTATGACTACGCTGGCTTAACAACTTACCTGAAACGAGTGAAAGTGACCTTTCCTGAAAAACTCGATGCGGCTCTGCTGCTGGAGCCCGATGTGGAGTATGACGTCTTGGTTCAGGTTATTGATGCGACCCGGTCGTATCCCGAAGTTATGGCCGGTGCTGTTGTTAAGGCCGAGTTATTCCCTGAAGTCTCCATTGGCGATGCGCCAATGTTGAGTCAGAACAGGTGAGGTTGACTGCACTATGATGTCGCGACGCGCACAACGTATGGAAAAACGTTCGGAGAAGGGTAAGTCAGGCGGACTTAACCTGATCTCACTGATGGATATTTTTACCATCCTGGTGTTTTTCCTTTTGGTGAACTCTTCCGATGTCGAAGTGTTGCCAAATGCCAAAGATATTCAGTTGCCGGAGTCGATAGCTGAAGAAAAAGCCCGTGAGAATGTTGTCATCATGGTGAACAAAGATTATATCCTGGTCCAAGGGCGCCGAATTGCTGATACAGCTGACGTGCTGGCGCAACCGGGTGTGGTTATTCCCGAAATTGAAGAAGAGTTGCGACGCCAGAGTGAGAAACGGTTACGCAAGGACGATGAGAGCGCCAAGATCGAGAATCGTGAGGTGACGGTCATGGGCGATAAGAGTTTGCCCTATCAGTTGCTGAAAAGGGTTATGGCCAGTTGTACTGCTGCTGAGTACGGGCGCATCTCTCTCGCGATTCTGCAGAAAGCCCCTGTAGATGTTGAAGCGCCAGGAGCTGAGCAATGAGTCGGCAGGATGCTGTGTTTATGCATTACCGCTCTTATGCTTTGCCTTGGGAGCTAGCAGAGGAGCAGGAAAAGTCTTTTATTAAGATTTTTCAGCGTATCTTAATTGCCTGTGTCATTTTCGCTTTGATTATGCCGTGGCTGCCGTTACCGGACGTAGATATTGATAAACAGGAAGAGATTCCAGAGCGTTTTGCGAAGCTGCTAATCGATAAGGAGGATCTGCCTCCGCCGCCGCCGCCGAAGGAGATCGAGATTCCGGTCGAGAAACCAAAACCAACCGAACAAGTTAAAGAAGTGCCTAAGGAGCAGCCCAAGCCTGTCCCCGTGCCACCAAAGCAAACTCAGGAGCAGGCGCGTAAGAAAGCATCACGTGCAGGCCTAATGCCTTTTGCTGAGGACCTTGCGGATTTGCGCAGCAACGATGCC
>CBDTTT010000213.1:0-3638 GCA_965363345.1 uncultured Chromatiales bacterium | reverse complement strand
TCATGGCTTCCATCTCCGGCACGCAGGACGTCGAATCAGAAGGCATGCCGCTTAGCTGTATGGCCGAGGGGCTTAGTTCGAACGGGAACGGCGACTCGGATCCCATGAATACCAACGGCGTGTAGTTGTTATCAGATGTATGGAGGTGCTCAGCGAGAAACAGCATGGGTGGAATGCCAACGCCGCCGCCAAGCATCAATTGAGTTTTTCCTGAAGTGCCCCTGCTAAAGCCATTGCCAATGGGGCCGAGCATGTTTACGGATGTCCCGAGGTCGGTTTTGCTCAGTGCGTCTAGCCCTACCCCGACAACCTTGAAATAGATTTCAATCCAGCCGGCATCACGGTCGACACGCATGAGCGAAACCGGGCGCCGCATCGGAATTTCGGGATTGCAGCGAATGTGAACAAATGAACCGGGTTTGGCATGAGCAGCAACTTTCGGAGCCTCAATTCTCATGATGAACTGACGATCTGGGAACTCATCGATTGAGAGCAGAGGCCCTTCATCTACGAATATAGTGTTGCGATTTTCTTTACCCATTATGTTGCTGCTTATTGGTGTTGTTTAGTTCTAGCGCGATTCCATTACAGCGGAAAGTACCGCCATACGAACTGCCAGCCCATTAGTGACTTGTTCCTGAACCACCGATTGAGAACCGTCTGCTACATCGCCGGAGATTTCGACATCCCGGTTCATGGGGCCGGGGTGCATGACGATGGCATCCGGCTTTGCGAGCGCGACGCGCTCTGCAGTGAGTCCGTAGCGCAGGTTGTATTCCTGTTCGGTGGGAATGCCTACGGGGTCATCAATGCGCTCACGTTGAATACGCAGCGCGACTAAAACATCCGCATCACGCACAGCCTCATCGGTATCGGTGTACAGAGTGGCATTGGGGTACAAGCTCATGTCCGGAGTCATGCCACCCGGCGCAACCAAGCAAATATCATTGTTGCCCATAATGTTCAGGCCGCGGCATAGTGAACGCGCCACACGTGAGTGAGCGATATCGCCAATAATTGCAACACGTAAGCCATCAAGTGTGCCCTTGCTGCGGCGAATGGTGAGCATGTCCAACAGCCCTTGAGTCGGGTGCGCAACAGATGCTTCGCCGGCATTCAGAACGCTTGCGTGTGAATCGAGATGGCCTGCAATGAACTCGGGGATGCCGTCACCGGCATCGCGTACGACAAACACATCAACCTGCATGGCCTGCAAGGTAAAAATGGTGTCGAGTATGCTTTCGCCTTTCTTTCTCGATGACATGTTTACGTCAAGATTAAGCACATCAGCGCTCATACGTTTTGCAGCGAGCTCGAACGATGCGCGGGTGCGCGTGCTTGGCTCAAAAAACAGGTTGGCAACCGTGCGACCCTGTAAGCCGAAATCGCGGGCAGGTAGTGTGCCTTTCGGGCGAAGATAGGATTCCGCATGATTAAGCAGCTTTGTAATGAATGCTTTATCGAGGCCATCTAGGCTGAGCAGGTGCTTTAGCTTGCCTGCAGGCGTTAGCTGCAGAGACTGGGATGTTTGGTTGTTCATGTAGTTGTGGCCGGTATTAGTTAGTTCGGGCGTTTGTTTGCAGCCAGCTTTCCGCGATAAGGCAGGCTGCGAGACTGTCTATTTCTTCTTTATTAACTTTTTTTGTTTTCAGACCCAGACGACGCTGTTCTTTAAGTATCGAACTTGCCTCCGCCGAGGTGAGCCGTTCATCTATGGTATCCGTAGGCAAATCATAACGCCCACCAAGCAGCTCTGCGAATTCTTTTGCTCTTTTGGACATCTCCGACTCGGTCCCGTCCATATTATAGGGCATACCTATAATGAGAATGTCCGGGCGCCATTCTTTGATAATGGTATCTAACTCTTGCCAGTCGGGCACGCCCTGTTGAGCGCGGAGGGTGGTGACCACCGAGCTGGTTCCTGTAATAGCCGAGCCGCTTGCTACGCCGATCCGCCTGCCACCAAAGTCGAAGGCCAGGATCGCGGTGATAGCAGGGCTATTGCTCATGCGTGCCCGGCTACCGGGCTGATGCTCGCCGGGTCAACGCCGAGCAGTCGCGCCGATGCTTCCCAGCGGTCTTCCAGTGGTGTTTCAAACAGTATTTCGGGCTTGGCTGCGACACTTAACCAAGCATTGTCAGATATTTCTGTTTCCAATTGTCCGGCCTCCCATCCCGCATAGCCAAGGATAAACAGCATTGGATCCGGTCCATTGCCGGCAGCCAGCGCTTCGAGAATATCGGACGATGTTGTTACTGAGATACCGTCATCGAAGGCTGCGGAGCTGTCCCATAGTGCTGATAGCTCAGTGTTGCTCCGATGCAATACAAACCCGCGTTCAGGTTGTACCGGTCCACCGAGCAATACGGGCTGCAGGTTTAGTGTCGGATTGGTGCTGGTTATAGACAGTTGCTGCATGACATCGCTCATATCAAGGTCGATGAGTCGATTGATAATGAGTCCGAATGCACCACCTTCATTGTGCTCGAGAATATACGTGACGGTATGGTCAAAGTTAGGGTCATTGAGGCCCGGCATAGCGATTAGGAGATGCCCACGCAAATTGTTTGACGTATCCATAGGTCTATTGTCTCACGCTGAGAGAACTATTGTTGTTCGCTAACCGAGAGTTTGGATCCCGGCGTGTCGCCAGTGAAATACCATTCGTAAGAGAAACGCAGCACGTCGAAGTCTTTCTTCAGGAAATCCGGAAACGGGTCAAACGGCGCGGCCATACGCAGAATATTGATGGCCGCCTGGTCCAGCTTCTTTTCTCCGGAGGAGCGTACTATGAGGGCTTCTTGTAATGTTCCGTCTGCCGCAACAGCAACTTCGAGCACCGGGTTTCTGAGAGCCCCGCTGGTTGCCGGGAAGTTCATGGTGCCGACGCGTTCGATTTTTCTTTTCCAGCCTTCAAGATAGGTAGCGATGCGCGATTCGCGCGTGTTGGCGCTAATAATAAGCTCACGGGGGTTTGAGCTCTTGATCAGGGTTTGTTCGCTTGGGTCTGCAACAATCTCGGTCGGGTTGCTGTCACCACTGAGTCCCTGCCGCATTTGTTCTATTTCCTGCTGCTTGATGATGACTTCTTGTTCGAGTCTGGCTTTTTCAGTTTGATTGGAAACCAATAAGGTTTGCTGAGTGTTATTCGTTTGCTGCCGTTCAATGGGCTGGTCTGTGCCATCTTGCGGTGTTCCTGCTATGAGGGTGTCACCGGTTTCGCCGTAAGCAATGCTTACGGGAACATCCTCGCTGGTATTCCCTGAGCCCAGCAGGCTGCGCTCAGCAAGTAGTTCGGCATCTTCAGAGGCGATTTGTTTTTCGTATTCACTGGTAATGATGACGACTTCAAGTGAGGTTGCTTCGTCGTCATCTGTGGGGGCATCCCCTGCGGTGAATGTCACGCCCATAATCAACACACCATGAAATAAGGCGGCAAGAAACAGGGTGGCCGATAAGTAATCTCCCGGCGCCTTGGACGGCGACCTTGATGGCGGCAACGATTCTGCAGTTGCGACAGAGTTAGTGCTCATGATCCAATCACTTCTGATTAATACCTTTTTTAATCAGTCGCTTATGTCTGAATTCGGGTGCGATGATCTTTAGCCCCGGGCCCGGCGTTGACCAATGAGTTCAT
>CBDTTT010000212.1:0-3650 GCA_965363345.1 uncultured Chromatiales bacterium | reverse complement strand
TATGAGTCTAAGGGCTCATTTGGTTTTAGGGTGGAGAAAGGGCAGATTCTGAATGTTGAGCCTGGTGGCGGGCGTTTCCTTGGTCTCCTGAGTCTTACATCGCTCCCTCGCCGCTTGTCACTCGATTTTCGTGATGTCTTCGACGATGGGCTTGGTTTTGACAAACTCAAAGGCAGTTTTACATTGAATGAAGGCCAGGCGTACACCTGTGATGTCGCTATGGATGGTTCGGTAACCGATATGGCTATTATCGGTCGTTCGAGCATAGTAGATCGGGAATACGATCAATTGGTGGTAGTTCGGCCGCACGTTTCAAATATGGTCCCGCTGGGCACGGCAGTTGTCGCCGGGCCAGCTGTAGGTGCCGCTGTATGGCTTATTTCGGCAATCTTCAAGGATTCGCTAAGTAGCATCGGGGCATCCTACTATCAGGTTTCTGATAGTTGGGATGATCCAACGATTGAGAAGATTTCCAAGCAGGATATTGATACGAGTACTTTTGCAGATTGTCGTGCTTCATTACCCGAGTTTTCTCTGGAAGATACTGCGAGTCTTCAAGACCTGAGGTTTCCACAAGAAATCATCGATCCTGAACCTACGAAATGGCTGCCTGAAGTACCTGCCCCGGAGGGCGGGGTTGAGGCACAATAGCTGTAAAGATTGTGCAGTGAATAAACTGATGTTTTTTAAGAGTGTTAGGCGAAACCCATGACTGAAAATTATTTTGAACAAGCTCGTGAGAGCTTATTGGTCCCGACCGGGATTGATATGGCCGATTTGGAAAAATCGCTCGCGGTGCTTATGGCACCTGGAGTCGACAGCGCAGATCTTTACTTTCAGTTAATGCGCCATGAGGGATGGTCATTGGAAGACGGTATCGTCAAGGTCGGTAGCTACAGCATCGATCAGGGTGTCGGTGTCCGGTCTATTGCTGGTGATAAGACCGGTTTTGCATATTCTGATGAAATCGTGATGCCATCTTTAATGGATGCCTGTAAAGCAGCAGCAGCAATTTCCCGTGCCGGCAAGCAGCACAATACTGCGGGGTGGAAGATACCTGCGGTGCATTCGTTGTACCCCGCTATCGATCCTCTTATTACCGCTACCGATGAGCAAAAAGTGGCTTTGTTGCATGCGGCCGATGCGCGCGCCCGTGCCGCAGACCCTCGTGTGCAGCAAGTGATGGCTAGTTTGTCGGCGGCACACGAGATTGTGCTTGTGTGTGCGAGCGATGGCACTTTGTCGGGAGATATTCGTCCTCTGATTCGCATGAATGTTTCGGTTCTGGTCGAAGATAACGGTCGTCGTGAGCAGGGCTTTAGTGGCGGTGGTGGTCGACACAGCTTTGATTATTTTCTGGGTTCAGATTTGCCTGCCAGCTATGTTGATGAGTCTGTGAGGCAGGCATTAGTTAATCTTGAGGCAGGTCCTGCACCGGCAGGTGAAATGACCGTTGTATTAGGTTCGGGCTGGCCCGGTGTGCTGCTGCATGAGGCAATTGGTCACGGTCTTGAGGGTGACTTTAACCGCAAGGGTACATCAGCTTTTTCTGGTCGTGTAGGCGAAATGGTTGCCTCAGAGTTTTGCACTGTTGTGGATGATGGAACCATGCAGGGGCGTCGTGGGTCACTCAACGTTGATGATGAGGGCACCCCAACTCAACAGACAACCCTGATCGAGAACGGGCGTCTGGCAGGTTACATGCAGGACAAGATGAATGCAGGTCTGATGGGCGTCGCAACGACCGGCAATGGTCGACGTGAGTCATATGCGCATTTGCCTATGCCTCGAATGACCAATACCTATATGTTGCCGGGCCCGCACGATCCGGCGGAGATTATCGCATCGGTTGAAAATGGTATTTATGCCCGTAATTTTGCAGGGGGGCAGGTAGATATTACTTCCGGCAAGTTCGTGTTTTCAGCAAGTGAAAGTTATTTGATCAAGGATGGCAAGCTAGGCGCACCAGTGAAAGATGCAACACTTATTGGTGATGGTCCTTCTGTGTTGCATCAGGTTTCTATGGTTGGCAACGATCTTGAGCTTGATACGGGCATCGGTGTTTGCGGCAAAGAAGGTCAATCGGTTCCGGTTGGTGTAGGTCAGCCTACTTTGAAGATTGATAAGCTAACAGTGGGCGGTGTTGGCAATTAGGCGTTTGTCTTCTGTGCGTTCCTAGGGTCTTGTGCTAGTCTCTGAGTCTCGGGCACTGGTAAGGAGTTTTAAGGGGTTGAACAGGATGTGGTTATCTAAACCGCTGTATGAGTTTTTGCCCTATTTCTATTTAGTAGCAGGGGCATCGCTATTGCTTGCCTCCATTTATCTGGACTATTGGTACTGGCCGACAATTTGTCTTGTTTCAGGTGTTGCCTGCCTTATAGGTGGCTTGGTAGTTTTTCTTAAGCGCCGTGACTTCAGAAATAATGTTGCAAGCCCTGAGCTGGATGATGATGAGTTCTGAGTTCGACACTTTTTCCAAATACATACAAATCAAATATAGAACAAATATAGAGAAGGGCCTCTAATTCGCAGAGGCCTTTTTTATTGCGCGTATTACGGGGTACTTAACCGAGCTATGTCGTATCCGTAAGAGCTTGAGCTTGATCTTCCCGGAAGTTATGCAGTCAGGCTTCTAGCTGAGATTCAATAATTCTTCCTACTAGGACACTCATGTTTGTCTCCGCTTCGGTTAGCTAAAGTAAAATTTAGGAGCGGAATACTGCATTGCTGCCCTGAGTCGAGGAAAGTTTCGCTAGAATAGCGTCTCCAATACAGTACAAAGAATCGGAAATATCTATGGATTTCAATTTGCAGGAACTCGAGAGTATCGCTGCCAGTGCGCTACAGCAGGCTGAATCCCTTGGCGCGACTCAGGCTGAGGCCAATCTGAGTCAGGGCGCAGGATTTAGCATTACAGCCCGTTTGGAAGATGTAGAGACGCTTGAGCATCATCGGGATCAGGGTTTGTCTGTAACTGTCTATCTGGATCAGCAGAAAGGCAGCGCAAGCACCTCCGACCTGCGACCCGATGCCATTCGCGAAACGGTTGAAAAGGCCTGCTCATTGGCAAGTTATGCGGCTAAGGATGAGTTCGCCGGTTTGGCAGATCCTGAGCGACTGGCAACAGAATGGCCCGATCTTGATTTATGGCACCCCTGGGATATTGATGTTCCGGAGGCTATCGAACTGGCGATCGAGTGTGAAGCGGCGGCTCGAGCAGTTGATTCGCGGATTAGTAATTCAGAAGGAGCTACAGTTTCTGCTAGCGAAGGCGTTCGTGTTTATGCGAATAGCCTGGGTTTCTCAGGCGCCTATCCTGATAGTCATCACAGTATTTCCTGCTCGGTTATTGCGAAGCAGGGTGACGAGATGCAACGCGATTATGAGTACACCGTATCCCGAAATGCCGAGCAGCTTATGGCCGCTGCACAGGTAGGTCGGGAGGCAGGGTTAAAAACGGTGCAGCGACTCGGGTCGCGCAAACTGGAGACCTGTACGACACCCGTTATATTTCCTGCGCGTCTTGCACGTGGCTTATTCGGTCACTTAGTGGGTGCGGTAAGTGGCGGTGCTTTGTATCGTAAATCCAGCTTTCTCCTGGATAGCCTCGGAAAACAGGTTCTTCCGGAATTCGTAACAATTATTGAGCA
>CBDTTT010000211.1:0-3697 GCA_965363345.1 uncultured Chromatiales bacterium | reverse complement strand
TACGAATGCACGCCAAATACCCACGATGAACCAGTCGGCGGACGATTCAGGTTCTGATCCAAGCCCTAAAGGCTAGATAGCGTCCTCTCGGTCAACACGGGTAGCAAGCAGTGCCGGCAATTGGCGTCCCTTACGAGGCAAAGTTGCAGTTTTGGCAACTCATGAGATCTTAAACTTCTCAACCCATTTTATGAAGAGATAAATATTAACTGTTTTCAGGTGAACAAAGCCGGTCTAGGCCAGCTTCTGGAGCGACGCGGAAACAGCTTCGTCGTCCTCGAGCTACTGCAAAACTGCTGGGATTAAAATGCGACCTTGGTCAATATTCTGCTCGAGCGCATTCCCTCTTTCCCCTAAGTGCCGCTCACGATCACCAACAATGATCCAACCGGTTTCTCGGATCTGGCACAGGCCTTCACCATGTTCGCGCACAGTGATAAAAGAGCCAACCCCACCAACGCGAACGCTACTCTCTCACGAGCTTTTGGTTTGAAGACGCCAAGCTTTCATCCTGAACTTCCGTAGCATCAATGCGGTTTTTCTGAACCCTAATAAGTGCAAGCTCAAAAGCCTAATACTGCGGGTGCAAAAAACGATTTAGGACGTCCTCGAACCTGTTTTAGGTCGCTGGAACTGGCTACGTATCTCATAGTGAATGAACCATAATAACTAAGAGGAAACAGAAATGAAAAAGCTACTAGGCTTAATCCTAATAACGTCGTGTGCCACTTCACATGTATTTGCACAACAATCGGTTGGTTTTGAACAATCAATTTTATACCCAGAAAGTAATCGCCCTTTAAGATCTGCTATTTGGTACCCAACGGAAGAATTTATGCCACGGGAAAAAATTGCAGAGAATGTCGCCTTTAAAGGCACTAATGTTATTAGACTTAGCCGACCAACTGCTGGTAAGTACCCTGTCGCGGTATTGTCTCATGGCTATCGTGGAAACTGGCGAAATGAAAATTGGCTAGCAACAATGTTGGCTCAAAGTGGTTACGTAGTGCTTGCAGTTGATCACCCTGGTTCTACCAGTTTTGACAGTTCGCCAAAAGCGGCCGCCCAATGGTGGCAACGTCCAAAAGATATATCCCGCTCTTTAGATTGGCTATTTAATTCATCTAGGCTGCAGACGTTTATTAACAAAGATGACGTTACGGCTATTGGGCATTCCCTAGGCGGCTGGACAGTGATGGCACTTGCTGGTGCTCAATTTGATAGAGATCAATTAAAGCAAGAGTATAAGGAAAATCCAAACCCTCGGATTACAAGCCTTACCCCTGAATTGGGTTTTGATACACCGCAAATCGGTGAGGCAACTTCCAGCCTAAAAGACGACCGTATTAAGCGAGTGGTATCCATGGATTTGGGTTTAGCGAGAGGGTTTTCTAAGCAGAGTTTAAAAGATTTACATGTACCGTCTTTGATATTGGGAGCAGGTGTCGATATAGGTGATTTACCTCAAGCACAAGAATCTGGTTTTTTAGCCCAATACATTCCTAAGAGCCGTCAGACGTATATTGTGTACCGGGATGCGGCTCACTTTAGCTTTATGCAACTATGTAAGCCAGGTGCTGAGAAGATAATTGAAGAGGAAAATCCTGGTGATGGAATCGTTTGCCAAGATGGCGGTATGCGTTCACGTGAACAATTACATGACGTGATATTTAAGGATATCCAAACATTTATAAGCCAAAGCTAAACCGCCCTTCCCTGTTGCGAGCGCCGAAAGGCGCTTGGTGTCTGCTGAGTAAGCCTTATAAACTCCCTGTTAAAATTAGACTTAGTCTGAAATCCTGAATCGAAGTAAACCTGCGTAATAGGCTTGTTTGTGTTAACTAAAAGTTGCTTAGCTCGCTCGATGCGATATTCATTCATGACTTGAGAAATATTGCGGCCATAGCTCTGATTAATCGCAATGGAGATTTTTTTAGCCGGAATACCCGCCTTACGAGCCAACCTATCCAGCGTTAAATCTGGGTCTAAGAACACTTCTTTGACGGTAATCAGCTTGTTTATTTTACTTACAATTTCGTTTATTTCGTTTTCTGTTAGAGCTAGGAAAGGCGCGCTTTTCACTGGAACTGCTTTGCTTACCTCGTCAGTTCTACCTTCGGTTTCATTGTTGGCTTCATCACTTTTATTTTCTGGCATACTCAGGCTAACCACTGCCACCGTTCCAGCCAGAAGAGGCAGCATGATAAAGTAGCTAATAGCGATAATATTAAGTACATGTGCACCATTATAAAAAACAAAATCGAATGCGATGACACCATCAACAGAAGCTGCAACAATCAGTATCAAACCCGCATAGCGTTCTGCTTTTTGAGCATTCTCAACATCAGAAAGACGCACCTGCTCTGGAATTTCGTTGCGGTTCAAGGAGGCACGAATCAACGCAACGCCATAACCCACATACAGAACTGTTAGTATTAAATCGAGCAGAATTGTTAGTATTGGGTCGATAGACGGATGCCAAAACGGATATATCAATGAGCCCAATAAAACCAAAATTGGTGTCAATATGTGGAAGAAAAGCAGTTTTTTCTGGTTGTGAGCACGGGTAAAACAATACCAAGCAACCACCGGGATACAAGATGCAAATACTGGTTGCAGTGCTTTGAATATAGCAACATCGGTTGTCCACCTGAACCCGACGAGGGCTGAAGTAACTGCACATAAAGCAATGAACACAAAAGCAGCCTGTGTCGATTGCTTACGACGCTGAAATAGCACCACGGCTAAAATAGCCATGAGTAAAGATGCAATAAAAGGTAATGGGATCGCAATCATAAAAGGGCTCTTGAGTGGTTTGAAAGTAACCGTCTGGAGAAACACATCTACCAGCGAGTTATTTTCTGAGCCATGCTACGGCATAGCTCGTTTTGGGCGTATTTCCTCAATTTCAATTTGTTCCCTATTGCCGGCAAAATCAATAGTGGTGGTGATTTTCTTAGGATCGAAGGAGTAAAGCGTGTCTTCTAGTGATCGTGTCATCGCATGCGACTTTGAAAGACCTGACGCTAGCTTTCTAATAAGGGATAAGTGCCTGATGTTTTTGGTATGAACTTAGAAACTATGGCATCGATTGAGTAGGCGATACGACGACTATTATTAGTCTCTTAGTTTGAGTTCAGAACAGAATATTTTAATCAGGTAAAATATCAAAATCTCATAACATAAGCAAAGGAAAACCAGTGACATTATGAATTGGCGTGTTTCCATGTGAAGGTAGTCCCCTGCTACTATTAAGAGTCTACCCGAAGGCAGAGGTCAACTATTCTGACGCAAGGAGCAGTGGTTCGCTATCGGATCGAACCTGGGCAACTGACCCTGCATTAGGATCGCGCGGTTCACCGATGACGGCCAACGGCTATCTGGGTGATATGAAACAGCTAGATATCACCTGTAGCCACAGTCGTCCCAAGTGAGCAATGATGATCCTTTTAGTGAGAGAGGATTCGCATCCTCAAATATCAACCTGAGTTCCCTAGCAGAATTGATGCCCCAACCGATGATGCCAAAGGATTAATGCATAACGGCACAATTGTTTACAGCAAACTCTTTGGTACGGGTCGCAATAATATTAATCTAGATAAGATACCAATCGTTAAGGAACTAGAATACGGTGGTTATAAAATCGTTGAATATGAGAATGGAAGTATTACCGTGCATGAACACAGCAAAATGATTA
>CBDTTT010000210.1:0-3703 GCA_965363345.1 uncultured Chromatiales bacterium | reverse complement strand
GCTCACGCCGGCTTTTTTGTGCTGATGAACTTTATATTTGGTTGCTTACCTTAAAACGAACATTCGCAATGCCCGGTTCCAGTTCCCGGCACAGGTTCAAAATTTGTTCGGCTTCGAATCGAAGGCGCGATGCCCATGCAGGTCCGTTGGCCAGAATAGTAAGCATTCCATCAGTACCGAGGTTGCATGAATTGATGCCCTCAGCGAGATCGGCTGGCAGGCGATTACGCAGATGGTCGCCAAGATTGCTGCGGCGTTCGGCCTCACGCGTTAACTCGCTAAATGCGCCATTTTTTGCGAAAGCGAGCTCGCCCAGTGATTTTGGCTCTCTATTAGACATAATTTGCTGGTATTTGCCCGTTTCTGGCTACTGTTCCTTGTTTTGTGATGACGTTTTTAGCATAGTTCACGCACAAATAGGGCAAACCTGCTGAAAAGCGGGGACGCAAAGCCACCGATCTAAGGGTTAAGAGCCTAGGGCAGCGGGGTTACATATGAACAATATAAAACACATAAGCGGTTTACCGCACAAAAAAACAGTCAGCTTCTGGGCGGAAGTTGCTGTGGTTTGCTGTATTAAAACAGCGGAGAGGACTACATGAATCGGATTGTCTACACTCGAAAGGGTGCAGCAGCGCGTTCTGTGCGCCTGCCAGTATCATTATTGGCGGTGTCACTGGCAGTGTTTGTACTAGTTTTTGCGGGTGGTTTGGGCGTCGGTTATCTGGTCGCTGCAAACTCAGATGCACCTGGTGCTGAGTTCACTGAACTGCGAACAGAGATGGAACAGCAGCGTGACACGATTGAAGTGGCACGTCGTGATACCACTAATCAAGTCAATGCTCTGGCTTTGCGGTTGGGACAGATGAATGCCAACGTCATACGTCTAAACGCATTAGGTCGCCGTCTTACCGGCATGGCCGGTATCGAAGCCGCTGAATTTGATTTTGACCGTACGCCACCGACCGGTGGTTTGGAAGTGAGTCTTGATGGCGCGGCTAATGCCGAGCTGCCGAGTTTGACCGAAGACCTCGACCGCTTGTCTGCCGAGCTAGTGCAGCGCGAACAACAGCTCGATGTGCTTGAAAATGTTTTGATGAACAGGAAGCTAAATGACCGGGTTCAACCCCGTGGTCGTCCTGTTAAGTCGGGTTGGTTGTCATCTTATTACGGTAATCGTACCGACCCTATGCATGGTAAACCTTCCTGGCATGGTGGTATCGATTTCGCTGGCAAGCCCGGCACTGAGATTGTTGCTGCTGCAGATGGTGTCGTAAGTTGGTCGCGTGAGCGATATGGCTTTGGTAATCTGGTAGAGATTACTCATGGCAATGGCTACGTCACACGCTATGCTCACAATGATGAGAATCTGGTGACCTTAGGCGATACCGTACAGCAGGGGCAGACGATCGCATTGATGGGTTCAACGGGGCGTTCTACCGGCACACATCTGCATTTTGAAGTCTGGAAACACGGAAAATCAGTAAATCCTCTGAAATTCGTCAATCGTTAGCCAAATCAGAGTTCAAGCGGAGCACATAAGTGCGTAAAATACCCTTGCTCAACCAGGCTTCTGTATATTGCTGTAGTTGTCTGTAAATACCATCTGAATCTATTTGGCGGCCTATGTCTTTAGTCCGCTATGCACTAATGCAAGGGACGCAAGTTGATCAAGTTTATTACCAGTATTTTTGGCAGTCGTAATCAGCGCGTGATTAAGACCTATTCACGCAAGGTAGATGCGATTAACGCACTTGCCGATCAATACAAAGCGCTTTCCGATTCGGAGCTTGCTGCGCTCACCCCTCAACTGAAACAGAGTGTCGCTGATGGCACAGAGTTGGATGATGTCCTACCCGAGGCCTTTGCAGCAGTTCGTGAGGCCGCTGACCGTGCCTTAGGTATGCGTCACTACGATGTTCAGTTTATCGGTGGCATGGTACTGAATGACGGGAAGATTGCAGAAATGCGTACTGGTGAAGGTAAGACGCTGATGGCAACTTTGCCTGCTTATCTGAATGGCCTTTCCGGTGCTGGCGTTCATGTTGTTACTGTTAACGAATATCTCGCACGTCGCGATGCTGAATGGATGAAACCGGTCTACGAGTTTCTTGGCATGCAGGTCGGCATTATCGATAGCAGCATGACGCACGAAGAAAAGAAAATCGCGTATGCAGCCGATATTGTTTACGGAACAAATAATGAATTCGGTTTTGATTATCTGCGCGATAATCTGGCATTCAGCACCGACGATCAGGTGCAGGGCCAACGCAATTTTGCGATTGTCGATGAGGTCGATTCGATTCTAATCGATGAGGCTCGAACCCCCCTTATTATTTCCGGTCCATCTGAAGAGAGCACCGACCTCTACGCACGTATTAACACCTTGTTGCCTCAGCTAACGGCTCAGGAAGAAGAAGATGGGCCAGGCGATTACACTCTCGATGAGAAGTCGAAACAGGCTTATTTAACCGAAGAAGGTCATCAGAGTGTTGAGGCACTATTGCTGAAAGCAGGTTTGTTAGGTGAGGGTGAGAGCCTATATGACGCAGGCAATATTCGCCTTATGCATCATCTGACCGCGGCCTTGCGCGCACATTCCTTGTTCCACAAAGATGTCGATTACATTGTGAATGAAGGTGAAATCGTGATCGTCGATGAGTTCACGGGTCGCACCATGCCAGGTCGTCGCTGGTCCGATGGTCTGCATCAGGCTGTTGAGGCGAAAGAAGGTTCGTCTATTAAGGAAGAGAATCAGACCGTCGCGTCTATTACTTTCCAGAATTATTTTCGTATGTACGACAAGTTGTCTGGTATGACCGGTACTGCCGATACTGAAGCGTATGAATTTCAAACTATTTATGGTCTTGAGTGCGTTGTTATCCCGACGCATAGGCCAATGGTTCGTGATGACCGAGCTGATCTGGTGTATCTCAATCAGGACGATAAGTTTGCTGCCATTGTCGAGGACATGAAAGAGTGCCGTGATAGTGGTCAGCCTGCACTGGTGGGCACAACATCTATCGAAACATCCGAACTGCTCTCGAGCTTTCTTGATGAAAAGAAGATTCCGCATTCAGTACTGAATGCGAAGCAGCATGAGCGTGAGGCGCAGATTGTTGCAGATGCCGGACGCCCGGGCACAATTACTATTGCTACCAATATGGCCGGTCGTGGTACCGACATAGTTTTGGGCGGCAACCTAGATATGGAAACGTCTGATCTGGGTGAGGATGCCAGCGATAGTGCCAAAGCTGCATTGCGCGCCGATTGGCAAAAACGCCATGAGCAAGTTGTTGCTGCTGGTGGTTTGCACATTATCGGTACCGAAAGGCACGAGTCCCGGCGTATTGATAATCAGTTGCGTGGTCGCTCGGGTCGTCAGGGTGATCCGGGTTCAAGTCGATTCTATCTCTCGATGGAAGATCGCTTGATGCAGATATTCGGTGATCCAGAGCGAACGAAATCAATGTTGTCACGTGTTGGTATGCGTGATGGCGAAGCAATCGAGAGCGGTTTGCTTAGTCGTCAGATCGAGCGCGCGCAGCGCAAGGTTGAGGCGCATAACTTTGATGTCCGTAAGTCATTGCTTGAGTTTGATGATGTATCAAACGATCAGCGCACCGTGATTTATCAGCAGCGTAATGAACTGATGGAAGCCGATGATATTGGTGATGCTATTCAGGGAATTCGCGAAGAGGTT
>CBDTTT010000209.1:0-3708 GCA_965363345.1 uncultured Chromatiales bacterium | reverse complement strand
GCATCTTTGTCTTCTGGTGGCACCTGAATCCCGGTTAATACCCGGCCGTAATCTGCGCCATGGTTACGGTAGTGAAACAGACTGATATTCCAGCGACTGCCAATTTCTTTTAAAAAATCGAGCAAGGCACCAGGACGCTCGGGGAATACGAAGCGCAGTAGGTGCTCATCTTTGAGACCCGGCGCCAGTCCACCGACCATGTGCCGCATATGCACTTTTGCCGCCTCGTTATCTGACATATTGATAACCCGATAGTCGGCTTGCCTCAGTTTTCCAATGAGTTCTTCAACTTCATTGCCTTGCCCGCTGGTTTCGAGACCGACAAAAATTTTTGCCGCTTTCTGATCACCTAAGCGGTAGTTGAATTCAGTTATATTGCGCCGACCGATTGCGTTGCAAAAGTCTAAAAATGCCCCTTGTCTCTCTGGAATCTCAACAGCCAGTAATGCTTCTCGTTGTTCGCCGATGGCTGCCCGCTCGGCAATATGTCGCAAGCGATAGAAGTTGATGTTAGAGCCGCTATTGATAGCAACCAGATTTTTTCCGCTGACAGTGGTGGCGTATTTTTTTGCTCCGGCAACAGCTAAGGCACCGGCCGGTTCTACTATCGTGCGGGTGTCTTCAAAGATGTCTTTGATCGCTGCGCAGGTCTCATCGGTATCGACAGTGATGATGTCATCTACCAATGCCTTGCAGATCTTGAAGGTTTCATCACCGACGCGCTTAACAGCTACGCCATCGGCGAATATCCCGACCTGATCGAGGGTGACAATCTGGCCGGCATCAAGCGAAGCCTTCATTGATGCGCTGTCCACCGGTTCCACGCCGATTACTTTTATGTCCGGGCATTCACTCTTTACCCATGATGCGATACCGGCAATGAGTCCGCCGCCTCCGACGGGTACGAAAATGGCATCCGGTCGTTGGCTTGAGTTGTTAGCGGCTTGCTCAAGTATTTCACGACCAATAGTGCCCTGGCCTGCAATGACATCGGGGTCATCAAACGGATGAATGAAACATAGGTCTTTTTCTTTGCTTAGCTCTAGCGCATGCGCATAGGCATCGTCATAGGTTCCGCCATAGATAATGACCTCACCACCCAGACTTCTGACTGCCTCAACCTTAATGTCAGCGGTTGTTTCGGGCATAACCATCGTCGTTTTTACACCCAGTTTGGCACCAGCCAACGCTACGCCCTGAGCATGATTTCCTGCAGAGCTGCAGATTACGCCACGTGCCCTTTCGGCATCGCTTAAGCTGCTAAGCCGACTGAATGCGCCCCGCAGTTTGAATGAGAATATCGGCTGCAAATCTTCACGCTTCAACCAGAAAGAATTGCCATGTTTCTCTGATAGCTTGCGGGCGAACTCCAATGGAGTTCGTTCGGCAACCTCATAGACGTCGCTCGCCAAAATTTTATCGCGGTAATTAGTGCTCATGTGGGATGTGTTGTTCTACTTAGCGCTATGCGGACTGCGTGAGCAGTTACTCTAACAGGTCGGATGTGGTTGTCAGAAACTGTTCTGCCTTGTAGGTAGGTAGGGTGTAGACCCAGCCCGATAATTTTTCCTGCAGCTTTTGCGCTTCGCCGTCGTCCGACAGGCCAGCGGGGCCGGTAATATCCAAGCTGAAGAACTGACCTTCATTGTTACTCCAGGTATTGCTGGTAATGAGCATTCCTTCGCGAGTCAGAAATTTACCGATCGTTACTTCTGTGGGCGGCTTGTTGCCAGCAATTACAGGTTGCACCGACTCAAAACGTAAACCGGAAAGAATCCCCGCGATCTTATTGGGGTTTGCAGCGGCGGGTCTAGCAACGGTTGATTGGATCAGTTGGAATTCGGGTATATCAGCATTAGGTTTGATTAACTCGACCCGGGTTTCATCTGGATGAATGATAGTGATAGCAACGAGTTCTGCCGCTGCAATGTCCAGCAATTCACGATTCAGCCAGTCTACGTTGTCGCCTGGAATCTCCAGCGAAGTGTCAATTAGCCAGCTCTGTGCCTCACCCTTTATCCGGGCAAACTGCCCGGTGCTTGTTTTGTCGCCCAGAATAATTGCTGCCGAAAACGCAGGTAAATTTTGGCCGCTAGTGGCCACTGCGGATAGGTCTAGCTCAAAGCCGCGCGCATCCTTTAGTGCGATGTCCTGTACGCCCAGACGAGCATAGCGCTCTGCATTCGTCGTTTTTGCTTCAATGATTTTGCTCTCGGCAAGCTGGCGTAGTGTGCTGTTAATCAATATCGCATTAGCTTTATAGCCTGAGCCAAGCGCAATCCATGTGCCATTAGTATTGCTCAGGCGGGCAACGATATTTCCGCCGGCGGTGGTAATTGTAATTGCGTTGATCTGCTCTAGGACAGGCGAGAGCCCGGGCAATGCAGGCGCCTGCTGTGGGCCGCTGCTGTTCTGTTGGCCGACAAAGAGGGATGCTCCTGCCAATAAGGCCAATGCGGCAACCAAAACATAGAGTGTTCGGCGATCCATACTAACGGCGTGTCCGCTGTCGTCGAATAACTAAGAAAATTCCAAGAATACTTATCAGTATGGGCATGAGACCAATATTCACTGCCTTCAATAGGGTGCCGAGGTCTCTTATGCCCTTATCAAGGTTGTGCTGGACTGATCGCAACTCTTTGCGGATCCGCAATCGCTTTTCGGCAAATCGCTCAATTTCAACTTCCTGATCTGCATTAAGTGCCTCGCTCGCAAAATCATCTCTTGCGATTTGCAGTTCTGATAATCGTTGTTCGGTTTCTGCAAGTTCATCCTCGAGTTCCTGACCTTTGAACCTGAACTCCTTTTCTGCCTCGCGGCGAAGTTCTGCAACTTTCGTAAATGGGCGGCTGTAGCTGGCCCGGCCCCGCATTCCGATTAAGTCGTTGCTGCCACTCAGGTTGTCGAGAATATTGATAATGAAATCTGCATTACCTGCAAAGGGTGTTAGTACGGTTTGGTCAAAGTAGTCCTGTCTTTGCACCCAGTAGCGATCGGTAAGTATGTCTGTATCTGCAATAACGACTGCATTTATCGGCTGCTCGGGCTTATTGATGTGAGCGTTGTTCTGCTTCGGAAATGCACTTTCCGGGCGCCCGGAAAGACGTGCTGCGATCACAAGTTCCTTGCCTGCTGGCTTGTAGACTGAACGCAGTTGCTCGGGGCTGCGCATTTGAACTATCTGAGCGGTAGTAAGGCTTGCAGCAGCTTTGCTTGTGTGCAGCAAAGTCTCTAGGGTCATGCCGGCTTGAGGGTTGGGCTCTAGAAAACCGCTAAATCCGAGATTTATGATGTCTATATCGCTGCTGACAACATCGGATTGGCTGAGCCCTCGTTGATCGATACCCAACAGTGCAAGATGGCGGGTTGTGGGCTGATTGTCACCGCCAACAGTTAGAGCATATTGGTCATCAACGGCAAACAGATTGTTGCTGAACTTTACACCCCACTGCTCTAGCAGTGGAAATTCCGATGCTCGATTGGAGCCAGTCGGGTCATATGCCGCGTTGTCAGCTTCTGCGAACGGGTCGACAAATACTAATAGCTGCCCGCCGGCAAAGACGAATTGTTCGATCGCGTATTGAGCGGCATCACTTAGGTTTTTAGGGTGTATCAGAACGAGTGTGTTTATTTCTGTATCGAGATCTAACGCATCACCTATGGTCTCTGTGGTCAGTTCACGAATTTCAAATAGTGTTTCAATTTGAC
>CBDTTT010000208.1:0-3749 GCA_965363345.1 uncultured Chromatiales bacterium | reverse complement strand
ATCAGGTAAAGGTGCCTCGCGTATTAAGAAACCCAGCCCAGATTGCCTTGCTCGAAGAAAATGCTTACCGCAAAAAACCGTCGGCACATGGCTCTGATTTACCAATGCCTACTCGCAACTAACCGCAGGCGCTAGGTCAGACAAGCATCGGCGAATAAGAAACATCGCCGGGTAAATGCTACGCAATAAAAAAGCCCCGTTTCCGGGGCTTTTTTATTGCGTGCACACCGAAAGACTACATTGGTGGCGGGAAGAAACGGTCGGAACCGGCGCAGACTGCATCCATCTCTACCGTCAGATTAATCTCGCCGGCAGGCTCGTCATCCATAACCGCAAAACCTGCAAACTCATCGCGCTTCGTGGGCGTGCATAACCAGCCATCGCCGTCGGTATCCAGAAATGCATACACGGCAAAACCATCACCTGAGCCTGGTACGTAGTCGAAGGTGTGAGTCAACGTACCGTCACCATAATCGAAGGTGAGCTTTTCTTCGATTAGCGCTAACGGATGACGTAAATCACCGGTGCCACGGTACGCATTGTAAGTATACAAATGCACCGTACCGGAAGGATCCAGCACATTGGGTGCTGCCAGCTCTAAGTTCAGCGTGACCGAAACGGTCTGCGGCGGCTCACTACCACAGGCAGCCAAGAGCAAGGCTGCTGCCAGAGGCATGGAACACCTAACTACTTGTTTTAATAATAGATTCATCTGTCGGCTCCTGCTTACAGTTCGATTGGTGGGATACCGAATACCCGCACAAAGTTATCGGCCAGAACCAAACGCATTTCATCGTTGGTATAGCCTTCTTCTTTCATTGCTTCTACAAAGGCTTCCAGATGCGCCTCCGCATAGCCTGGAAACTGCGGACCGTCCGAGCCATAAATCAGCTTGTCCACCACACCTCCAGCCTTCACGCGGCGCATGAAATCGTTAACGACTTTTTCGGCCCGCTCGGCACCGAGTGCACCCGGCTCCAAGTAGACATTCGGGTAGGTCGCAGCGAGTCGAATGGCAGAGTCGACAAACGTGAGCGCCCTATTGAAAGTGTCATAACCGCTGTGGCCCAGAATAAAAGTAGCATCGGGATAACGACGAATTGCGTCTTCAAGATACGCCGGATCACTATAAGGTGCCTCGGTGCGCGTACCGGGATTGGGGCTGGTGCCGGTATGCAGGTACATCGGCTTTTTCAGCCGGGCAGCGACTTCATAGATGCCGTAGTAACGTTCATCATCAAATCGGAACTGCTGATGCGCATGAGCCAGTTTAATACCGGTCATATTGTAGTTAATTAGATCGGCTTCAAATTTAGCCAATTGCTGAGCGGCATCATTGTTCCAGTTATCGACGCGAATCGAACCAAACGAGAACAAGCGCGAAGGATCGGCACTAACGACCTCAGCGGCCAACTTATTGGTTGCGATGCCGGTTGTGTGAGGACTGTAAACCGCAAAAACACCAGCGCCAGATATTCCGGCGCTATCAAGCTGCCTGAGAATATTATCGCCGGTCAGCATCCAATCAACAAAGGGCGGCATGACCCATTTAAAGCCCGGAGGAATACGTCCCTGCAAGCGGTCACGAAAACCCTGCGGCGAACCTTCCCAATTACCCGTATGCAAATGACTGTCAATCGCGGCAAGATACTCGCCATTGACCTCTACTCCCATATGATCTGGTTTACCCGAGCAACCCACTGCGGTTACTGCGGCAAACACTAATAACGCTGCCTTAAGCCTTTTCATTTTGCTGTCTTCTCCCCCGACCTCATCAGAACATTCCCTAATTATCTGCTATCTGCTATCTGCTACTGCAGAATGGGAGACATATTATTAAAGAATGGATGAGTAGCCGGATTCTTCCGGTTAACTTATTATGCAAAAGATACAATTTATACATATTGATAATAACCAATCGGATACATATTTGCATGTCTCGAAGTGCCATATCAGCGATGTTTGCCGCAACAGTAATTTGCAGCGCCCTACTTAGCACGGGTTGCAGCACCGTTGCAGACGAAACACCCCCACCAACAAAAATTGGTGTTCTTTACATCGTGCATGGCGGCTTCGATGAATACTCCGATGCCGCGCTATGGGACTCAACTCTGCAAATCTTTGCTCATGACCCGAATAGCATCGTTTATAAAAGTGTTATCTGGAATCCCAAGCTATGGCCC
This sequence comes from uncultured Chromatiales bacterium, assembly GCA_965363345.1. Classification (GTDB taxonomy): domain Bacteria; phylum Pseudomonadota; class Gammaproteobacteria; order Steroidobacterales; genus JABIQA01. The sequence goes on along the minus strand of CBDTTT010000208.1, from coordinate 1,566 downwards.
CGCGTATTGGGCTTTGGCAATGCCCCCAAAGAGATAGGTAAATACGCCTTCGAAGTCGAACGCATTGGTGGGCGTGATCCGGCTATGACTATCGTCAAAGATCAACTCAAAGACTTAAACAAAGCACTTAGAAAAAAGCAGGCGGTACTCAACGTTAAGTTTGTTACCGACTACGTGGGCTGGATCGACCCTGACCCTGCACATCTAGCCAACCCCCGACTTATTTATCAATCGCCGAACAACCCCGAAGTAAAAATGAACTGGTGCGGTAAAGAAGGCGAAAGCGGTTGGAAAAACTGCGACCCGGAGCGCTACAACGTTGATGGCACAGTGGAGCGCATGCTTGCTGCCGGTGTCGATCAAATTGTCGCCATCGACCTGACAACTTCAGGCGTGCGCTTTGCTAAAACCTTCGATGTGATTCGTGAAGCACGCGGTGTACTAGACAACTACAATGAGGCCAACAACACGCAAGTCAAACTCCATTGGGTCAATGACCCAACCGACCTGATGACAGAATCATATCCGGTCGAGCCGGCAAACTGGACATACTCACTGGGTGAACCCACGCGCGATGCTTCTGTGCCACTTGAAGGCCGCCCGAACCCAGTGGCCGAAGACCCGTTGCTTGCTAGCGTGCACGTCACGGGTATAGCAAAGCGCTTTAATCCGAACGTAAGGGCCGCAAAAACAGGCGTCTTGCTCGTGAACCATTCACTCAGAGAGCACAACCAATGGTACGACCCGAAGGTTAACGACACGCTCATCCTCAATAACAACATCAAGCAACAATTGCTCGCGGCATACCCCACGATGAAAGAAGAAAATATCGTAGGCGGCTGGATGGGTATTAAAGAACTAAATACAGACATAGTTACCACCCCCCGCTCAAAGAGTCAGATGGAACGTACACGCAGAATGCGCGGTGAGAATCTTGGGCATGCGTGGCTGTATGAATCGCATGAAGTAATGCCCTCAGGCGATTGGCAGTATCGCTACTGGGAAGCACTGGAGCGGCTCCGCCGACAAGGTGTCGAACACATCGTAGTGGCCTTCCCGCAGATAATGATCGATTCGGTTCTGAATCTTGTCGAAGTGCCGAATCAGGTCGGAAAAGAACTCGGCGTGAGTAACTGGCTGTATATCAACAAGGGTGACAAGAAACGTTACCCGGGTGTCGGTAATCCGTTCGCCGACTACTGGGGCATCTGGGTGACAAACGTATGCCCGGTTGAGAGCAACCCCGAACAAGCCTGCTGTTTTGAAATGGGTGGTTGCAGCGACGGCCGGCCCTATCCCCCGCCACGCCTTGCAAAGGCCATCAAAGCACGCAACGACTTAGACCCATCGCTGGCTTTTGACCTATCGGCGTACGGCCATCTTGGCTACATCGCCAAAAACGGCAAACCGGATAACAATGCTCCCGTGCAGAACCAGTATCGCGGAACCTGGGCAATGTGGGAGCCACCCAATGACGATCCAGCTGTTATTGAATTGCTCAGCTCACAAGTTACAGACTATATCAGCAGCAACAACCTTAACCCCACTGCTCGCGGAGATAACTAA
>CBDTTT010000207.1:0-3751 GCA_965363345.1 uncultured Chromatiales bacterium | reverse complement strand
GGCTCGATTGATGAGGTCAATAACGGCATTAAGGATGTTCGAATCAGCTTGCCTGGCAACGCTGCAAATCTTTCCTGGGATCAAATACCGGAGAAGTTTTTGCCGGGCTTGCACGAATTGTTGGAGCGTATTCAATACTTGATCGATTGGCTGGAAGGGTTGTCAGAAGATGAGTTGCGCCCACCTTTGATGCGGTGTCTTGATCGAGCACGAAGCAGTTATGAAACATTGGAGCAGCTGCTGGCTGCGGATGTGAGCAAAGGTCTGCGTTGGGTGGGTCTGACCCGCATGGGGTTTAGTTGTAATTACACGCCGGTTGATATCGCTGCGAGTCTTAACAAGTTGCTAACCGAGCAAAATTGCAGCTGGATATTTACATCGGCGACACTCGCTGTCGATACCGATTTTTCCCATTACCTTGCGCGTTTAGGCGCACGTGACATGGTGACTCAGCAGATTCCGAGTCCGTTTGATTACGCAAATCAAACGCTACTGTATTTGCCGCAGCAGTTGCCTGCACCCAATAACCCGACTTACACCAGTTCCATCGTTGATGCGGTGAAGCCACTGCTTCGGCAGAGTGCCGGGCGTGCCTTTTTGTTGTTTACCAGTCATCGCGCTTTGCGTGAGGCAGCCACTTTATTGGAGCGCGATCCGGATTTTAATTTTCCGTTGTTGGTGCAGGGGCGTGCGCCGCGGAGCAGTTTGCTTGAGCAGTTTGCCGAATTGGACGATCCCGTGTTGCTGGGTACCAGCAGCTTTTGGGAAGGTGTCGATATGCGTGGCGATAGTCTGGTGCTGGTAGTGATTGATAAGCTACCCTTCGCATCACCCGGAGACCCGATGCTGCAGGTAAGGCTGGAGGCGATTAAAGCTGCAGGCGGAAACCCGTTTCGTGATTATCAGTTGCCGCAGGCCGTGTTGAGCCTGAAGCAGGGGGTTGGTCGCCTCATACGGGATGTGGATGACTGGGGTGTGGTGGTACTCTGTGACCCTCGTTTAGTTTCCAATAACTATGGCAAGTTGTTTCTGGCTAGTTTGCCAGATATGCCTCATACCAACGAAGCTGCAGTTGCTCTGCAGTTTTTTGCCGATCGCGGCGCGTAAGATAATTCCATGACAACATCTGAGCATTCCCATTTTTTTGCATGCCTTGCTATTGAGACGGGTACAACGTCGTCTACTGTTGCGGCATGTTATGAGGGACGGGTTCACAGCGTGCGTCTTAGCGGTAGCCGACCCGGAGCAGGGGAGGTCTATGCGGCCGTTGATGAGGCTTTGACCGGGGTTGCAGCAGAACCCGTCGATCTTGAATGTGTCGCATTTGGCTGTGGTCCCGGTGGTTTTACCGGCGTGCGTATTGCGGCCGCAGTTACTCAGGGCTTGGCTTACGGTTTGCAGATACCTGTATTTCGCTATTCGAGTCTGGGTCTATTGGCGGCAGGTTCAGCTCTGCACATGCAGGCTGATTCCGGTAACAGGGTTTTTGCCGCCGCATTCGATGCACGTCAGAATGAAGCTTACGTAGGTTTCTACCGAATGACAGATGGTGAACTGCAGGCGGTCATGCCGGATGCCCTGGTTAAACCTGACGATTTCGACTTGGCGGGTGTTGCCAGGCAGTTCGATATGACAGAAATTGTCTTAACCGGGCCGGGTTGGGAGGTATACCCGGCTTTGCAAGCAGGTGCAGAGTCTGTAGTCGTTGCCGATGACTTCGATAGGTTGCCGCAGGCGATCGATCTATTGTCTCTTGCACAGCAGGGCCGCAGGGCCGGTGAATTGACCGATGCCTTTTCCGCTCAACCGAATTATCTTCGCGATAAAGTTACCGATTAGCCGTTGGCGTCTACCGCCAAATACCCAGCAGCGTTATAATAAGAGCATACGCTTCGGCTACGGGTCTATGTCCATGCAAAATCTACTTACTCATCGCAATATTAATCTGGCGGGCTTTTTGGCTTGTGTTGCCATGATGTTGTATGCCTTATACGCGCAGGAATTTCTGGATCTGCCACCTTGCCCGCTGTGCGTGTTTCAAAGGGTTTCGGTGATAGTTGTCGGACTCTTTTTCTTGCTCGCAGCGTTACAGAACCCCGGAGTCATCGGACGGCGTATCTATGCAGCGCTGATTACCCTGGCAGCGGCCGCTGGGGCGGGGGTTGCCGCCCGCCATATGTGGCTGCAGAGCTTGCCCCCCGATGAGGTTCCCTCGTGCGGGCCCGGCCTCGATTTCATGTTGGATGCCTTTCCACTGGTCGAAACCTTGGAGATGGTTTTCAGCGGCTCCGGCGAATGCGCCGAAATAAGCTGGATTTTCCTAGGTTTAAGCATGCCTGCTTGGGTTTTAATCGGCTTATTGGGTTTGTCGATTTATGCGATTTGGGGTAACCTTGTATCTATTCGATAGCAGCCCGCCAATCCGCGGGCTGTTAATCCATATAAAGTAAGGATATTCGCTGCTTGCAGCGGGCTATCCAGTACAGAATTTGAATAGCACCTGAAGGGCTTTCCTATATACCTTCGGTCGGAGACATAAAAATGACAACAGCTCTTGAAAGCTACTTGGCGGAACGCGGCATCACCAATGCCGACGAAATTCTCCACAACCCTAGTTACGACACACTGTATGCAGAAGAAACAGCTCCTGGGCTTACCGGCTACGATGTCGGTTACGTTACCGAGTCGGGTGCCGTGTCAGTCGATACGGGTATCTTTACCGGCCGTTCGCCAAAAGATAAGTACATTGTTAAAGACGATGTAAGCCGCGACACAATCTGGTGGGCTGATCAGGGCAAGAATGATAACAAATCTATCGAACTGGACGTTTGGGTTGACCTGAAAAAGTTGGTTGTTGAGCAGCTCAGTGGTCAGCGTCTTTTTGTAGTTGATGCATTTTGTGGTGCCAACGACGCAACTCGTCTTTCGGTTCGTTTTGTAACTGAAGTTGCATGGCAGGCTCACTTCGTTACAAACATGTTTATTCGTCCTACTGCAGAAGAGCTGCAAACCTTCGAACCCGATTTCATGGTTTTGAATGGTGCCAAGACCACTAACCCTGATTGGAAAAAACAGGGACTTAATTCTGAAAACTTTGTTGCCTTTAACCTGACTGAAAAAATGCAATTGATCGGCGGTACCTGGTACGGCGGTGAGATGAAGAAAGGCATGTTCGCGATGATGAACTACCTTTTGCCTTTGCAGGGAATTGCTTCCATGCATTGCTCTGCAAACGTAGGCGAAGATGGCGATACTGCTATTTTCTTCGGCCTTTCGGGCACTGGCAAGACCACGCTGTCTACCGATCCTAAGCGCGAGTTGATTGGTGATGATGAGCACGGTTGGGACGATGAAGGTGTTTTCAATTTTGAGGGTGGTTGCTATGCCAAAACAATCAACCTGAGTGCCGAAGCAGAACCCGATATCTTCAATGCGATTAAGCGTGATGCATTGCTTGAGAATGTTGCTGTTGATGCCAATGGCAAGATCGATTACGACGATAACTCGAAGACTGAAAACACTCGCGTGTCATATCCGATTTATCATATCGACAACATCGTTAAGCCCGTGTCTAAAGGTGGTCATGCAACTAAAGTGATCTTCTTAACAGCTGATGCATTTGGTGTATTGCCGCCGGTAGCAAAGCTAACGGCTGAGCAGACACGTTACTACTTTCTGTCTGGTTTCACTGCGAAGCTGGCGGGTACTGAGCGTGGTATTACTGAGCCAACACCCACTTTCTCAGCCTGTT
>CBDTTT010000206.1:0-3788 GCA_965363345.1 uncultured Chromatiales bacterium | reverse complement strand
GGTAGAGGCGAGTGCGGTGCTGGATTGGCCAACGCCCACAAACAGCAGCGCCGGTATCGTTGCCGAAAACGACTCGACATGCGTAAGGGTTCCCAGCCAAGTGTAGCCAATCGCCGCAAGTCCGAAGGCAATAATCATTACGGTGAGGCGATTGAGTTTGTCGGAGATGATGCCGAAAACCGGCGCCCAGATGACTGCCGCCAATGAGGTAATACCCACAAACATTCCGGCGCGGGCTTGCGCCTCGCCCATAGTCAGACCGGCAGCATTAGATGCGTTGACCACCCACAGCACTAAAAACAGAGTGATAATAATCATGTCGGCACGTGCAGCGAACGCACCGAAATAGGCGAGCCCGATGCGCTTGTTTTGTGCGGCCTTAAGCGCTTCACGAATCAATTGCGATATAGGCGTTTTGGGTGCAACACCTTCGGGTCGTCCGGGTTTAAGACCAATCATTACGATAGAGGCGATAAAGCTCAGTGCCGCAGCAAATAGAAATGCGTAGCGGCCGGACCAGAGTTCATCCACACCATTTTTCTGAAAGATATCGGGCAGCTGATTGAGGCCGGCAAAGAATGCCACAGCGCCGAGGCCATTGAGGATGAACGCCATGCCAGTAAATTTACCGCGCGAACCTTCATCCGGATAATCGGCAAGAATTGCTGAGAGGTTGGTTGTGCTAGCGGCAATGGCCAAGGCATAGATAACCCTGAAGGCCATGAGCTGTGGTACCGAGGTAGCAAACGAATAGGTCAGGTACGCGACCCCCATGATGAGCCAGCTGATGATGTAGATCGAGCGGCGACCAAAGCGATCGGACATCGCTCCCCACCAGCTAATCGACAAAATAACGATGATTTCCTGCAGGAACTGCAGGTTGCCCATTAAGCGTCCTTGTTCGGCTTCCGGAATACCGAGGTTCACCGTCAAAATGTACGGTGACAGCGATACCAGATAGGTGAACAGGCCGATACTAACGCCCGCAGCAAAAAGGTAGCAGGCAACGTGGCGGCGTGACACGCCGGGCGCGAGTAAAATTGGCCCGAAAGTGAGGGAAGTCGAATTCATAGGTTGACGCTTTTGCTAATGGTTGAACAGATTGGCACTTTTGGCTGCTATAGAGACAGCCATGCTGGGGCTATTTCTTCCGCAGCAAGCGCATACCATTCAATGTTACCAGAAGGGTTGCGCCGACATCGGCGATAACGGCCATCCACAGCGTAGCGAAGCCAGGAATAGCAAGAGCGAGAAAGGCCAGTTTAAGAGCCAAACTCAACATGATATTTTGTTTCACAATCTTGCGGCAGTCACGCGCCATGCGCAGTGCCAACGCTACGTGTGACAGATCGTCCTGCATGAGCACGACATCAGCTGTTTCCATAGCCTGTGCGGTACCGCCGCCACCCATGGCAATACCAATATCGGCACGTGCCAGAGCGGGCGCATCATTAATACCGTCACCCACCATCGCAACCGCGGCATCATCGCTGAGCAGTTTTTCGATCTGTGCAAGCTTCTCGTCCGGCAGCAAACCGGCAAGCACTTCATCGATGTTACCTACCTGCCCGGCAACCCGTGTGGCGGCCTGGATGTTGTCACCGGTTAGCATTATCCGGCGAACGGGTGGCTTCATTCGGCCCAATTCTTCCAGCGCAGCACGGCTATCTTCACGGACTTCATCTTGCACGCCGATGTAGCCAACCACTTTTTTATCGTGCTGGATGTACATCATGGTTTGACCTGCAGCCTGAGCTTCTTGTGCTGCCTGACTCACTTTTTCCCAGCCCGGTTCGTTGTGATTGAACATGTCCGCGCTACCCACAATGATCTTGTGGCCGCAATCCAGCTTAATACCAGAGACGCCCTTGCCTGGCGTTGCCTGTACCGCATCAGCCTGAGGAACGTGACCCACAGTCGGACGATCTCCGGCAGCAGTGACAATGGCGTGTGCCACAGGGTGCTCTGATGAACGTTCTATCGAGGCCGCTGCACTCAGTAATTTGTCGCAAGGAATACAGGCCAGAATTTCATCGCCGTTATGCTCGCAATCTATGGTCTGCATGCTGACCACAACCGGCTTACCGTAAGTAAGCGTGCCGGTTTTATCAAAGCCGATGGTTTGCACGTCGGCCATGCGGTCGAGGAGAGCGCCGGATTTAACCAGAATACCGAGCTGAGCAAGACGGGTCATGCCGCTGACAACAGTTACTGGAATACTAATAACCAATGCACAAGGGCAGGCAATAATTAGCAGCGTCAAACCACGATACAGCCAGCCGCGTGTGCCATCCGCCGTGTCGAGGAATGGTTGAGCGAATGCCAACACCGGAATCGCGACAACAATTACAGCAAGCGCGACTACCGCAGGTGTGTAATAGCGAGCGAAACGATCGATAAAGCGTTCGGCAGGGCTGCGTTGTGATTGCGCCTGCTCAACTAGGCGAGCAATGCGGGCAATCGTGCCTTCAGATGCAGGACGGGTGACACGAACTTCAAGTGCCGCTTCGCCATTCACTGTGCCAGCCATCACTTCATCACCGATTTCTTTAAGCACAGGAATGTCTTCACCCGTTACCGGCGCCTGATTAACGGTAGATATGCCCTTGATGACTTCGCCATCAATAGGAATACGCTGACCGGGACGCACAAGTACGCGGTCGCCAACGTTGACGAGGTCTACAGCCTTAATGACCTGATGGTCATGAGGTTCATCGCCATGATCGTGATCGCTGTGGTCATCATTATCATCCGGCGCATGTGCTGAGTGATCGTGAGCAGCATGGTCATGCTCTTCGTGTTTATGTTCGTCATGATCATGGATGACCTTAGCCGCAACTTGTCCGTGATCGTGCCCATCGTCATGCCCATGATCGTGATCGTCGTGACCACCGCAGCTGCTGTGATCATCATGATCGCCGTCATCGTGTGATCCATGGTCATGCGAATCGTCATGCGATTCGAGCACAGTGGCTTCTTGTGGCTGCAACGACATGAGCGTACGCAATGAATCGCGGGCGCGCTCGGCACTGTAGGCCTCAAGGGCTTCACCAAGCATAAACAAGAGGATAACGGTACAGGCTTCGCCGGTTTCGCCGATGGCTATGGCGCCAAGTGCGGCGATTGCCATCAATAGGTCTATCGTAATGCGGCGGGCAAAGATGAGGGCTCGGAAGCCCTTCATGAATACAGGCGCACCGGCAATAATTACCGCAGCACCAAACATGATGCTGAGTGCGGGTATGCCCATGACATCGGGTAGGCCGAGTGCGGGAACAATGATCAGCCCGGCAAGCACGGCTGCAGTAACGACTACGGCCGAGCGCAGGGGAGGCTGTTCCCACAGGAACTGAATAAAGCCTCTGAAGCCCGTGTGCTCAGGTGCTGCCATCGCCGCGACAGCATCTTCTTCGTTGGCGACACGATAGCCCAGCTCTTTAAGCCGACTTTCAATCTCTTCCATTGAGACATCGCCGGAGACTTCCATGCTTTCGGTGGTGAAAGATACGGAGGCTTCCTGCACGCCCTCGAGCTGAAGCATGCTGTTCTCGATGGTCATGGCACAACTGCCACAATCCATACCAACAATCTTAACTTTAAGCGGGTCGGTCACATCCTGTGCGACTTCTGCTGCTGCCTGGTTCATACCAACATTCCTTGGGTATACGGTTTATGGACGTAACCTTAAGGCTTAAAGGCGGGTTGAAGGTCAAGCAGTTATCTTTATTTAGATTTTATATTATATATATCATATGTTTATGTAATATATACAGAATTTATATTAAGTT
>CBDTTT010000205.1:0-3826 GCA_965363345.1 uncultured Chromatiales bacterium | reverse complement strand
TTGGGCGTCACTTCGTCGCGCAGTGATTCCTCAAGTTGCATGCGCCGCCAGCGATTGCGCAGTGCGATAGCGACAGCACGTTTTGCCTGATCCTGCCCGACAATATGCTTGTTGAGCTCCTGAACGATTTCTCTCGGGGTCATTTGTGACATGCCCGGTAACCTCCGTGTTACTTGTTGGTTTTGCCTGATGGCGCATCATCCGAGAGGGTTTCAAGGATGATATTGGTGTTGGTGTAGACGCAGATATCGGCCGCAATTTCGAGTGCCTTTTGTGCGATCTCACCAGCACTCAGGTCGGTGTTCTCGAGCAGGGCTTTGGCAGCGGCCTGTGCAAAAGAGCCACCCGAGCCAATAGCCATCAGATTGTTTTCGGGTTCGATTACATCGCCGTTACCGGAGATGATTAATGAGGCTTCATTGTCGGCAACACACAGTAGTGCTTCCAGACGCCGCAGGCGGCGGTCGCTGCGCCAGTCTTTAGCCAGCTCGATGGCGGCGCGGGTGAGATTGCCATACTGCTCGAGCTTGCCTTCAAACAGTTCGAATAACGTAAAGGCGTCGGCGGTGCCGCCCGCAAAACCTGCGAGCACCTGTCCATCGGCCAGGGTACGCACTTTGCGCGCATTACCTTTCATGATGGTATTGCCCAGGCTGACCTGACCATCACCTGCAATGGCGACTTCGCCATTACGACGCACAGACACGATAGTTGTGCCGCGATACTGTTCCATAGTGTGTTCCTTCATTGTGCTGCCTTTTTACAGGCTCGGCATTCAGATGCGGGATGTTATTCGAGGCGGGTGGCCGCGAGTAGCGCTGAATGCATGTTTATTATTCTGTTTGGTGTTTCTGTGGTGCCGGTCTTACATCTAGTCGGCATCGTCTTCATCAATGGTCTTATCCGGAGCGCGCCGTTTGGCGTGCGCTCTCGGGTGTGCTTTATCGTATATCTGGGCTAAATGTTGAAAATCAAGGTGTGTATAGACCTGAGTCGTGCTGATATCGGCATGGCCCAGTAATTCCTGGACACCGCGCAGGTCGCGGCTCGACTCCAATAGATGGGTCGCAAAGCTGTGTCGGAACAGGTGCGGATAGACCCGCTGGGGCAGCCCGGCTTCCTGTGCGCGGAACTTTACCCTCGCCTGCACGCTGCGCGGGCTGATCCGGTTGCCCTTGGGCCCTGTAAACACTGCGGTTTCGGTGGGCTGTGCCACGCTGGCGCGAATCTTCATCCAATTATCAATGGCCCGACAAGCATAGCGGCCGACCGGCACTATTCGCGTTTTGTTACCTTTACCGGTAACCCGCACCATTCCTTCCGTTGTATCGAGCTCGCCAATATTCAGGCCGACCAGTTCCGCCAAACGTAATCCTGAAGAATAGAGGAGCTCCAGTATGGCCTTGTCACGCAGGTCGGCAGGTTTATCACCCTTCACTTCCATCAGGCCAGCCATTTGGTCGGCGTCGAGCGTTTCGGGCAACTTCCTCGGTGTTTTTGGTGCGGTGATATCGACGGCGGGATTATTCTTCAGCAGATTTTCACGCATCAGGTAGTTAAAAAAACTGCGGGCGCCGGAGAGTCGGCGTTGGATGCTTCGACCACTTAGCCCTTTTGCATAGCTGGTGGCTGCGAAACGCCTTATATGTTGGTCCCGCAGATCATTCCAGTCGTCGATTGCCTCATCACGGCAGAAATCACGCAGGCATTGCAGATCGCGTCGATAGCTCTTTATGGTGTGTTGAGAGAGTCGCCGCTCCAGTCGCAGATGCTCGAGAAACTGAGTGATGAGCTGTTCTGCGGCGGTATCCATATGCAGGTGGCCTCAGCCGGCTAGGGCCTATACCGACTAGGCCTTAGCGGCTGCTTAAGGCGGCGGTGATCAGGTCGCCCATGCGAGCTAGAAAATCCATGCTTTGCCCGGGATTAAAATAGTCAGCATCGCGACTACCGATAGCCAGAAAGCCGGTAGCGCATTGGTCGCCCAAAGGAACCAAAGCTGCTGAACCGATCTCAATATTGCCGGTGCCAAACAGGAAGTCGCGTTGGGTGTCACGAATATAGCCGCAACGTGGGCTGCCCATTTCCAAAAATGTTTTGAACGGCGTGAGCGCTTCATCACCACGATCAATCACTCTGAGAAAACGAGTTTCCGGTTCACGGTCGGTAGCGCTAGGTAGGAACAACACGATAACGGCATGTTCGGCTAATAATTCACCGCGCAGCGTTGCTTCGAGAACAGCAACAATTTCATCGCGATTGCTTGCGGTCAGCAACTTTATGGCCAGTGCATCAATTTTAGAGGCTAGGTCATCGTTGCCACGTGCGACATCAATCAGCTCTCGCAGTTGACGCTCCAGTTTTTGGTTTTTTTCTCTTAAAACAGTTACTTGGCGCTCGATCAGCGAGGTGGCGCGGGGCGCGCCGGTGCTGTGCGAGAGCTCCAGAGAATGCAGCAGATACGGATGGCCTTCAAAAAATCTGGGGTTGTTGCCTAGGAAGTCGGCAACCATTTTGGCGTTAATGCTTTGCAGTTCGGCTTCTGCCTTGTTTGCAGTGCTCATGTGCTGTGATTCATCCGTTTATAGACTGTCTGTTAAATGACCTTCGAATACCGTAATGGCTTCGCCGGTGAGATAAAGGGGGAAGCCTGAGCCTTCCCAACGAATTGCGACATCGCCACCCGGCAGACTAACTGTGACATCGCTGTTTAGCAGTCCGGCCATTTGACCTACAACTGCCGCAGCGCAAGCACCGGTGCCGCAGGCTTGTGTTTCGCCTACCCCGCGCTCAAAAACCCGCAATTTGATATGCGAACTATCGAGCACTTGCATGAAACCGATGTTAGCACGGCTGGGAAAGCATTCGTGGTGTTCGAGCGCCGGGCCCAAGGTTGCAACATCCGCAGTTGCTGTGTCTTCAACGATAAGCACGGCGTGCGGGTTGCCCATCGAAACGACATGGAGCCCCACAGCATTGCCTGCCGCAAGCACCTGATACGGCGCAGCTGGCTGGTCTGTGACAAATGGCAGGGCGGCGGGCTCTAGGCTTGGAATACCCATGTTTAGGCACACCTGGCCACTTTCAGCGATTTTTGCTTCAATAATTCCACCGCCGAATTCCAGCATATAAGTACGGTCATGGTCGGGCTCCTGATCCGTTTCCTGGCGGGCAATCAGACTGGCGATGCAGCGGGCGCCATTGCCGCACTGTTCAACTTCTCCACCATCGGCGTTGTAGATTCGATAGAAGATATCGTTGTTGCTGTCGCGGGGAGGTTCTAGCCACATGAGTTGATCGAAACCGATGCCGGTATGACGGTTACTGATGCTGCGAATAAAATTTGCATCAAATTCTGGCGCAGCATTCCCGCGCATGACTACAAAGTCATTGCCCAGTGCGTGCATTTTTACAAAAGGAATACTCATCCCATTTACAACCAATGATTAAAGTGAAAGTAACAAGTCACAACCGATTCAGTGCTTATTGTAAACTGCGTGTTGTGCGCATTGCGTAAATACCGGCACAACACAATTGCATTTTGTTAAACGCAAGGATAACTTGCGTAGCTGAAAAAAAATAATAACAGCGGAGAGAAATATGCGTTCCATTATGGTTCTGAACGCCAAAGGGGGCTGCGGTAAGAGTACTCTGGCAACAAATCTTGCAGCCTACTATGCCACCGAGAAGGGCAAGAAGGTTGCTTTAGCAGACTACGATCCTCAGCAATCAAGCCTCGATTGGCTTGAGCGTCGGCCGGATCGTGTAGCACCTATTACCGGTGTGCCAGCCTATAAAAGCGGCTTACGGGGTATGCCACGCGATA
>CBDTTT010000204.1:0-3834 GCA_965363345.1 uncultured Chromatiales bacterium | reverse complement strand
AAAGACTTCGAGCATGACGCTCGTCTCACGGTATTGCCGGGTGTGCAACACCCAGGCAGGCTCAAGTTCAACCCTGGTTGGTGTACTCATGCTGCTTCAAGCTCACTGACGGCTGCGGATTAAGTACAGGAAGAAACATTCTAATGTTCGTCGTAACCCAATTGTCTTAGCGCCTGAGCACTGTCGGCCCAATTGCTCTTAACTTTGACACGGGTTTGCAAATGAAAACGCCTGTCAAAAATGTCATTCAGCTCGAGGCGTGTTGCCCGGCCAACGGCTTTAAGACGATCGCCGCCCTTGCCGACCACAATGCCTTTGTGCGATTCGCGGTCGACCCAAATAGTGGCGTCCACTTTTAGCTGATCGTCTGAGTCTTCAAGGATATTGATTTCGACACCCAAACCGTAAGGCACTTCCTCGTGCAGCGATTTCATCAGTTTTTCACGCAACATCTCACCAACCCGAAAGCCAATCCCGCGGTCGGTCATCATGTCATCCGGAAACATCTGGGGGCCAACTGGCAATGCAGCAAACACCATCTCTTTCACTTTCTTAACATGGTGCTTATTGAGTGCTGAGACCGGCATGATTTCTTTAAAATCGTACTTGCTGCTGACTTCTGCCAGATAGGGAAACAAAGCATCCTTTTTCTTAACGTAGTCGACCTTGTTAACCAGCAGTATGCAAGGTATCCGAGCTTCTGTAATACGATCAAGAATACCGGTGTCATCCTCAGTCCAACCACGGGCATCCACCATAAACAGAATCAGGTCGGCACCTTCCAGAGATGCCACCGCTGCTTTATTCATCGCCTTGTTAATGAGTTTGCCACTGACCTTATGCATACCCGGCGTATCAACAAATACCGCCTGCAAATTGTCCTCGGTAATAATTCCCAGAATCGCATGACGGGTGGTTTGTGGCTTTGCTGTCACGATGCTGATCTTATGACCGATCAATGCATTGATAAGCGTTGATTTGCCTGCATTCGGTCGCCCGACCACAGCAATCATGCCGCTCCTATAGTCGGGAAATACACCACCTTTAATCACGGATTTGTCCTTTAGTAGATATAGCTATGCGCTGGTTATTCAGCGAGCAACTGCTGAAGCAGCTCTTGTGCTGCCTGCTGCTCTGCCTTACGACGGCTGCTGCCACTCGCTTCGACAGCAATACTACGCGAGACCACATTGCACGACACAGTAAATGTTTGCTGATGCGCCTTGCCGGTTACAGTCAGCACATCATACTCCGGTGGCAACTCGCTATGTGACTGCAAATACTCCTGCAATGCAGTTTTAGGGTCTTTTAGAGAGTTCTCATCGGGCAAGTTGGCCAGACGGGTCTTGAACAAGGTGTGAATCACCTGATCTGCAGCCGGATAACCGCCATCCAGATAAACCGCGCCAAGCACGGCTTCAACAGTATCAGCAAGAATTGATGCGCGCTGATGCCCACCAGTGCGCTTCTCGCCAGAGCCGAGAATAATCTGGCCGGCAATATTGATCTCCGTACCGATATCGGCCAGCGTGCTTTTGCGAACTAGAAACGAACGCAACCGACTCAGTCCGCCTTCATCCGTATCAGGTTTTAAGCGGAATAGCGCATCGGTAATTACCAACTCAAGTACGGCATCGCCTAAATACTCTAAGCGTTCATTGTGCCGGGAGGCGGCACTTCTGTGGGTCAGTGCGAGTTGCAGCAGATCTTTATCAGCAAACGCATAAGCTAGCGCGGCCTCTGCCCACTGCGGCCCTTTGCTCACTGACTAATATCTTCCGTTTTATCGTATCTAACCAACAGGTACAGGTTGCCCAAATAACGAACCTCGCGATCGTAGGCAACACTCACTCTGAAATTCCGATCTACAGGGACAATTTTAAAATCCTTTGTTGACACACTATTGACGGTCTCAATATTCAAACGCTTGCCGATAGCTGCACGGATACGGGTGGCATTCGTCGGCTTACCTTCAAAATCCCTAACGATGTCAGACATAATTGTGTCGACTTTGGTGGTTTCCAGATAAATAGGTAACACCATAAAAGCCCCATAGCCAATCAAACCAACCATGCTCAATATTACGGCCATGCCAATTGCTGTAATTCCCTGTTGCTTATTACGCATACGCATACTCATCTCCACTCTAAATCTGTTGCCGGGTAAACCCGCATCACCCATTTACTCGATTGCCTTAGCAATGCGGCGCCACTTCAACGAACCCGGGAAATCCCAGTTCATCCAGATTCGCACCGCACGTCCGACAACGTGATCTGCCGGAATAAATCCGACACCGGGATAACGACTGTCACGACTGTTATCGCGATTGTCACCCATCATAAAATAATGCCCTTCCGGCACCACAAAAGTGCCTTCCATGCTTTTCTGATAAGGCATAAGCAATATGTCGTGCTCTGCCCCATCAAGGTATTCTCGCGCAATCCGTACTTCAGTACCGAGACCCGTTTCATATAAACCTTCATATTCGAGCTTTACGGGCTCATTATTTACATAAAGCCGCTTATTTCGGTAGGTAATCTTGTCGCCGGGCATACCAATCAGCCGTTTGATGTAGTTGGTACTGGGGTCAGCAGGCAGGCGGAATACAACCACATCACCCTGCTCCGGTTCACCGAAATCAACAATCTCGGTATTTAAGACCGGCAGCCGCAATCCGTATTCAAATTTATTTACAAAAATGAAATCGCCAACTAGCAATGTCGGCATCATAGAACTGGATGGGATACGAAACGGTTCATAAAAAAATGACCGCACTAGCAAGACGACCAACAACACCGGAAAAAATGAGCGAGCGTACTCAACCAATATGGGTTCAGGCACAGCGTTCACGCTTGCACTCACATCAGTATCGTCTGCATCTTTAGCGTCCGCATTTATTCCTATCTGGCCTGTCTGTTTCAAATACAACAGCCAGCCGCCCCAAACGACGCCGGTAACAAATGTCGCGACAACCAATACCAATGAAAAATCAATACTCATATTCAGCCATTAACCTTGTCTGAAAAGCATCTAATATCAGATGCTATTTTTTTGATGAACTATCACTCGACTGCAACACTGCAAGAAATGCTTCCTGCGGTATTTGCACCGAACCAAACTGCTTCATGCGTTTCTTACCGGCTTTCTGTTTCTCGAGCAACTTACGCTTACGGGAGATGTCGCCACCATAGCATTTTGCTGTCACATTCTTACGCAAGGCGCGCACAGAAGACCGGGCCACAATTTGCCCGCCAATAGCCGCCTGAATCGCAATCTCAAACATCTGCCGGGGGATAAGTTCACGCAACTTATCTACCAGCTGCCGGCCCCGGGCATAAGCAGTCTCACGATGCACAATCATAGAAAGCGCATCTACCTTATCCTTATTAATCATTACATCAAGCCGTACCAGGTCACCCTCACGGAAGTCGGCCAAATGATAATCGAGTGAAGCAAAGCCACGGCTTATAGATTTGAGGCGGTCAAAGAAATCCAACACGATCTCGGCCAGCGGCAACTCATAATCCAGAGTCACATTGGTGCCATGGTGCTTCATGTTCGTTTGGATGCCGCGTTTTTCAATACACAGCTGCATGATTTTGCCGACGTAATCGGGTGGTGTCATGATTGATGCGGTTACATAAGGTTCGAGCACTTCATCAATCTGAGTCACCGGCGGCAGGCCCGCAGGATTGTCGAGTTCGAGCATCCGGCCATCCGTTGTCTTAACCTTGTAAATTACAGTGGGTGCAGTACTGATCAGATCGAGGTTGTACTCGCGTTCGAGACGCTCCTGCACAATTTCCATGTGCAAGGTACCCAAAAAGCCACAGC
>CBDTTT010000203.1:0-3842 GCA_965363345.1 uncultured Chromatiales bacterium | reverse complement strand
GCCGCTGCGCAGGTTCCAAGAATCAAGGCAACGCAGGTGGAGATTGAAGCCACTTTCACCGACAACTTTAGTGCTTCCCATACGTCAGGACGGTTCCAGGTGACCGCGAACCATTTCAAGGTATAGCCAGGTGGCGGGAACTGAAAAGTCTTGTCTTCGGTTGTGAAGGCATACAGAAAAATCAGAAGGATTGGCAGATGCATAAACAAAAGACCAGCAGCTGCTGCTATCTTTAATCCCTTTGGTGCCTGACTTTTTTTATCAGAGCGCATCGAAAGCACCCTTTCGTTTGGCCATCCAAAGATAGAACGCCATGATAATCACCGGCACGACCGTAAAGGCTGCGGCGAGCGGTATGTTGCCTGCTGTTCCTTGATGGGCATACACTGCCTGACCAATGAATAGACGTGATGATCCGATAATTTGGGGGATGATGTAATCGCCCAAGGTTAAGGAGAAGGTAAATATCGAACCAGCGATGATGCCTGGCAGGGCTAACGGAAACAGAACGTTCTTAAATGTCTGGGACGGATTTGCTCCCTGGTCTGCGGATGCTTCGAGCAAGCTTACTGGCACTCGTTCCAGCGCGGCCTGCATTGGCAACACCATGAACGGCAGCCAGACATAGAGAAACACCAGAAATGTGCCGGTATAGCTGACTGAAAGGGAATTGCCACCAAGAATCGGGATGCTTAAGTAAGCTTCCAGGGCCCATGTGAGATGAAGCGACTCAACTATCCAATTGAGTATGCCTTCTTTAGCCAAAATAAGTTTCCAAGCATAGATTTTCACGAGATAGCTTGACCATAGAGGAAGCATTATGCCCAGGTAAAAGAATGCCTTCCATTTACCTCGGGCATATCTGGCGGCGTAGTATGCAATTGGGAAAGCAACGACAACAGCGGCAAGGGTGACAATAGTTGCCATGAGCGTGGTACGAATCAGTATGTCCAGATTCGCTGGAATAAGGAGTTCTCGATAGGTCTTTAAGGTGAACTCATAAATGATGAGGCCTGAAAACTCGTCTATAGAGAAAAAACTTTGCGCGAGCAGCGTAAAAAGCGACCCCAAGTAGATGACGCCTAACCACAGAACCGGTGGTAGTAGTAAGGCCAGAAGTAGAACATTGGGTTTACGCCAAAACAGGTCGGATAGTTTAGCCAGTGTTCCACGCCGCACCGCGGAGGTAATGATGGCGTCAATCATGTTCACTTGCCATAAAATGCAAATCGGCTTCAGACCAATCTACATTGACTGTCTGACCAACGCGAAGATCATTCAGCGTATGGTCTATTAAAGAATGAAGTTTGACGCCATCGACGTTAAGTGTCAGCTTTGTCGTAGCACCGAGAAAACTGACGGCTACTACTTCAGCTGCATGTCCACCGTTTGATACCAATTTAATGGCTTCTGGTCGTAAGCTGGCTTTGCCGGTTTTTCCAGTAAACTTATTCAGCAGCTCGTTAGAAATCACATTGGACGAACCAACAAAGTCGGCAACAAATTCGCAGCTGGGTCGATAGTAAATATCTTGAGGGGTTCCCACTTGCACTATCTGGCCTTCGTTGAAGACGGCTACGCGATCGGCCATTGACAAGGCCTCCCCCTGATCGTGAGTAACAAAAATAAACGTGATTCCAAGCGATTTTTGAAGCCCCTTAAGTTCTTCTTGCATTTCTTCGCGTAATTTGAGGTCAAGTGCCCCAAGTGGCTCGTCGAGTAATAATACTTTGGGCTGATTAATTAATGCTCGAGCCAGAGCAACTCGTTGGCGCTGACCACCTGATAATTGACTGGTTTTTCGGTCGCCGTAGCCTTCCAGCCGCACCATGGATAGGGTTCGTTCAGCCTCACTGCGTCTTTTGGTTTTGTCGACTTTTCTGATCATTAAACCGTAGGCGACATTTTCTGCAACGCTGAGGTGAGGAAAGAGTGCGTAATCCTGGAACACAGTGTTAACGTTGCGAAGATAGGGCGGGACGTGGTTGACCGGTTCGCCGAAGATGCTGACGTCGCCGCCGCTTGGCTGCTCAAAACCGCCAATCAGCCTGAGACAAGTGGTTTTTCCAGACCCTGAAGGGCCAAGCATAGCGAAGAACTCACCTTCTTGAATGCTGAGTTGAACATCGTCGACGGCTCTTACTGAACCAAAATGTTTGGATACGTTTTTGAACTCTACTGCAGTTATCATTGAATACTCAGAAGATGAACCCGCTGAACTAGTCAGCGGGTTTTTTTACAGGTCCACTATTTTATTTTAAGTTAGACCTATCAACGCCCGCCAATAACACCGATGTAATCGCTAACCCATTTATAATAGGGCACGCATTGATTGTCTTGCGACGCACATTTGGATACCGGCGTTGTCCAGAAATTGATTTTTTCAAAATCGTCCATACCGTTCGTTGTGCAGCCTTTGGCCGTTTGCATTCCACGTCCGTCTGTACAAGCTTCAGGAACGGCTGGATTTGCACCAAACCACACTGAAAGGTCGCTCATGAGGTTTGAGGTTAGCGTGTGTTCGAACCACATATAAGCGCACTTTGGATTAGTTGCCTCGGTATGCATCATGGTTGTGTCGGCCCAACCCGTTGCGCCTTCCTCAGGAATGGTTGAGGCGACCGGAGCTCCTTTGGACTGCAGAATGTTGACCTGGAAAGGCCACGAACCCGATGCAACCACACCTTCATTGGTGAAGTCATCCATTTGAATAAAAGCATCGTGCCAATATCGTGAAACTATTTTACGTTGCCCGCGTAGCAGATCTAGGGCTGCCTTGTATTGATCCGGGTTTAGTTCATAGGGGCTGGTGATGCCTAACTCAGGTTGATGGGTCATCAAGTAATTCGCCGCGTCCGCGACGTGAATAGGACCGTCATAGGCTTGCACTCGGCCTTTGTTAGATTTCCCATCCGGCAGCGTCATTTCCTTGAAAACCACATCCCAACTTTTAGGTGCTTCTTTAAACACTTCAGTGTCGTACATCAACACATTCGGTCCCCACATGTAAGGTACGCCGTAGTGTTTATCGTTTACTGTGTGCCAAGGTGCGTTCTTCAGGCGTTCATCAATCTTGTCCCAACTCGGCACTTTGCTGATGTCAATTTCCTGAACCCGTTTGCCGGCTATTAAACGAAGTGATGCATCGCCCGAGGCGGTTACCAAATCAAAACCCCCTTCATTCATCAGGGCAACCATTTCGTCCGACGTGTTGGCTGTTTTAACCTTCACCATACATCCGGTGTTTTTTTCGAAGTTGGTGAGCCAATCAAATTTTGGATCGGTCTCGCCGCGCTCAAGATAACCTGCCCATGCTACGATATTAAGTTGACCTTCACCTGCGGCGAATGCCGAGGAGCTTAAAGTCATCATCGCAGCTGTTGTTGCATAGAGTATTTTTTTTATTAGCATTAAATATTCCTCCCAATGGATGTCGGTCGTTATGCGAATAACGGTATAGTGGCTTCGATAAGCCTACTGGGATTTCAACCTAGTATAAAGAGTTAAAACACCCGAAATGGCTCCTGGCTGTTGATCTTCTGTCTCCACTTACCTCAATCTCGGAAATTAGCCGGGTCGGACCAGGGTAACTCATTGATTCCATTTACAAATAATCCCACAAAAGCCTGTTATCCAGCCTTAAACTGATATTTTAAGCACCCGAAACGACATTGTAACGAGCTGACTGCTCACGCAGTGCATGCTTATCTTCCATTTCTGTTACTTTCCTATTAGTGGTCTTTGTGCCAAGTAAGGTATGACCATTTTCAACAAAGCCTTCGCTCCCAACGGCAAGACTTTCAGACCATGTTTAATCCCGCATGCGGTTGTTTATTGCCAGC